>CAMNVW010000108.1 GCA_946563605.1 uncultured Clostridia bacterium
CAATCCCTCCGTCTCGGCTCACGCCGAGCCACCTCCCTTTACACAAGGGAGGCTTTGGTGCAAGACATAACGCTTCAATATGTACAAAAAAGTCCCAGCAGACATGACTGCTGGGACTGAAACTGTTTTACGAAGCACAGCCAAAAGGATGAGTCTTTTTTTCGTGTTGGGGTGCTTTTGAGGTGGGTCATCTACGAAGGATTTTCGTTCAGTGAAGTTACCAACACAACGGCGCTTTGTCCCATCAGCTTGCCGTTTTCATATCCGCCAAGCAGCAGGTGTGTCTGCGCGTTCGCAAAATCCTGCGGAACCGGCAGATGTTTTTCCCAGCAGGAACGGTTGACGGCAACCAGCGCCCTGCCTGTTTTGCCCGTGCGCAGATAAACGCAGAGGTCATTGTTGACCAGCAGCGGCACAAAGGAAGCCTCCGTCAAAAACGGCAGGGACAAACGCAGCTGACCCAATTTGCAGAACCAGTCCACCAACTCATGGTTTTCATGTCCCCATGGGTAGCAGCAGCGGTTAAACGGGTCTGCGTAGCCGCTTAAACCGGCTTCATCCCCGTAATAAAGGCAGGGGATGCCAGGCAGGAAATATTGCAGGGTGCTGGCTAATTTGAGCAGCACCTGACCTTGTGCGTAAGCGTCCAGCGGCAGGAAATGGTGCTCTGCCTGCCACGGACGCTGTTTGCCTTCCATCGATTCGCCGGCAAGCACTGTGATTGCCCGAGGGGTATCGTGGGTAGAAAGCGAATTCATCATCGCATGAAGCGCCGGAGCAGGGTAATTTTCGGCAATCGAAACAACGCCGTTTAAAAAATCCTCCGCCTGTCCGGTCAGGATATACCCCAAAATGGCGTTGCGGAACGGATAATTCATCACGCTGTCCAGCTGACCGCCCAGCAGATATCTGCGGCGGTTGCCGTAGCTGATTTTGTTGGAGGCGTCCTCCCAAACCTCGCCGATGACGATTTTATCCTCGCCGAAGGATTTGACGGTTTTATAAACGCGGTCGATAAAGACATCGGGCAGTTCGTCGGCAACATCCAGGCGGAAGCCGGACGCGCCGAGCGAAAGCCATTTTGCAAGGACGCCGCTTTCGGGATTGCAGATGAAATCGAGGTAATCGGGGTGGTTTTCCCGAACGTTTGGCAAGGTGACAAAGCCCCACCAACATTCGTAATCGTCGGGATAACGCCGGAAGGAATACCATTCGCGGTAAGGTGAATTGGCGTCGCGGTAGGCGCCGGTGTGTTCTCCGTAGCGTCCGTTGCGGTTAAAATAGATGCTGTCGCTGCCGGTATGGCTGAACACGCCGTCCAAAATGACCGATATGCCAAGTTCCTTTGCTTTGGCGCAAAGCTCGGCAAAATCTTCGTCGGTACCCATCAGCGGGTCGATCTTTCGGTAATCGGCGGTATTGTAACGGTGGTTGGAGTGCGCCTCAAAAATGGGGTTGAGGTACAGGCAGCTTACGCCGAGCGATTGCAGATAGGGCAGCTTTTGGGTGATGCCCTTTAAGTCGCCGCCAAAGTAATCGGAGTTTGTGATTTCCCCCTGTTCGTTCGGCAGATAGACCGGCAGGTTTCCCCAGTCGGTGCGCAGCGTGCGGTCGGCAGGTACGTTTTGTTTCGGTGTGCCGGAAGCGTAAAAGCGGTCGGGGAAGATCTGGTACATGATACCGTTTCCCAGACAGGCAGGACGCTGCATGGTGTGGTCATAAACGGTCAGCTGCCAGTAGCGGTCGGTGTGCAGATCCAATTCCGCGCGCATGGAATCGTTTGCGTGGATGATGTGCGTCGAGCCGTTTTCGTCGATCACTTTAAAATAGTAAAAATAAAGCATCGGCTGTGTAGGCGTAAAGGTGAGGGTGTAGCAGTTAAAATTCATCTGGCACTGTTCAAACTGCATGGGAAAGGAACGATCCGCCTCACCGTCGTGGCACAAAACAAGCTGTGCGCTCTGCACAGAGAGCGTTTTGGGAAGGTGAATCGTAAAACGCACAGGGCTGCCGGTCGGGATTGCCCCAAACGGTTCTTTAAACAGGGAAAACCTGCTGTCATAGATACAAAAGTCCATCACATTCGTCCTTTCCGAATTGATAAAATGCGTACAGCGGTTCGACAAGTTTTCTCATCGAACCGCTGTTGTTTCAAAAAAATGATTAGTCTAAATTCCAGACATTGTGTGCATATTCCTGGATCGCGCGGTCAGCGCAGAAATATCCGGATTCAGCGATATTGACAAGGGACATCTTCTGCCACTTCATTGGGTCGTTCCGGTAGGTGTTCAAAGCTAATTTTCTGGTTCTGTCGTAGGAATCAAAGTCGCGCAGGACCATATACGGGTCGGTTGTTTTCAGAGAGAGGCTGATCTGTTCAAAGCGGTCGCCTGCGATATTATTGCCAATCATATCGACTGCCTGCTTGATGACAGGATTGTTCAAATAGATTTCCTGCGGATAGTAGCCGGTCTGTTTGAGGCGGTCCACCTCAGGGGTGCGCATACCGAAAACAAAGATGTTGTCGTCGCCGACCGCCTGACCGATCTCGACGTTTGCACCGTCCCATGTACCGATGGTCAGCGCACCGTTGAGCATCAGCTTCATATTGCCGGTGCCGGAGGCTTCGGTTCCTGCCAGAGAGATCTGCTCGGAAATTTCACTTGCAGGCATCAGCAGCTCGGAGAGGGTGACGCGGTAGTCCTCCAGATAAACGATCTTGAGGATGTCGCGGGTCTGCGGATCGTTTTCAATCATCTTGCCAAGCGAACAGATGAATTTGATGATCTGTTTTGCCATGTAATATCCAGGCGCTGCCTTTGCACCGAAGATGAAGGTGGTCGGCTGGATATTGGCGTGAGGATTGCTCTTGATTTCGTTGTACAAAGCAAGGATATGCAACGCGTTCAAATGCTGGCGTTTGTATTCGTGCAGACGTTTGACCTGAACGTCGAACACAGAATGAGGGTCGATGATTTGACCGGTGTGGTCTTTGATGTACTGCGCAAAGTCCTCTTTGTTCGCCAGCTTGATTTTGGACAGTTGTTCGAGCACCTGCTTATCGGTCTGGTATGGCAGCAGCTTTTTGAGCTGGGACATATCGTGCATAAAGCCGTCGCCGATGAGTTCCTTGATGTAGTTGTTGAGCCGAGGGTTCGACTGGTACAGCCATCTTCTGGAAGCGATGCCGTTGGTGACGTTTTTGAATTTATACGGCTGAATCTTATAGAAATCGTGGAAGAGGGAATCTTTCAGAATATTGCTGTGCAGTGTGGAAACGCCGTTGACGCTGTGGGAGCCTGCGATGCACAGATTTGCCATGCGGATCTGATGCTCGTGGATAATCGCCATGCGGGAAACGGTGTAGCCGTCCAGATGGAACTGTTCTGTCAGCTGGCGGCAGAAACGGTTGTTGATCTCGACGATGATCTGATAGATTCTTGGCAGCAGGGTGCGGAACATATCCTCGTTCCAGCGTTCCAGCGCTTCGCTCATAACAGTGTGGTTGGTGTAGGCGAAGGTGTTGCTGACGATGGTCCATGCTTTATCCCACGAATAACCGCACTCATCCAGCAGGAAGCGCATCAGTTCAGGAATCGCGAGGGTAGGATGGGTGTCGTTGATGTGGATGGCGTTTTTCTCGGCAAAGTTGTCGAGCGTGCCGTAAATTTCCATATGACGGCGCACGATATCCGAAATGGATGCGGCAACCAGGAAGTACTGCTGGCGCAGGCGCAGATTTTTGCCTGCCTCATGGTTGTCGTTTGGATAAAGCACCTTGCTGATGACCTCTGCGCTGGATTCCTGACTGAGTGCATTGACATAATCGCCGCGGTTGAAGGCTTCCATATCCAGGACGGACTGTTTTGCACTCCATACGCGCAGCACGCTGACGGCTTTGCCGTCGTAGCCGGAAATCATGATATCATACGGAACCGCTTTTACAGTGGTGTAATCCTTGTACAGGACATGATGATAGCCGTAGTCCCAAAATTCCTCTACTCTGCCACCGAAGTTAATATCCACGCTGTGTTCGGGGATGCACTCAAACCATACTTCGCCGCCAGGCAGCCAGTTATCCGGCAGTTCGGTCTGCCAGCCATCGATGATCTTTTGCTTGAAGATGCCGAACTCATACAGGATGGAGTAGCCCATTGCAGGGTAACCGCAGGTTGCCAGCGCATCCATAAAGCAGGCGGCAAGGCGGCCGAGACCACCATTGCCCAAGCCGGCATCCGGTTCGAGCTCAAACAGGTTTTCCATCTTGACGCCCATCTCTTTTAAAGCCTGAGAAAATTGGGGCGCAAGGTTCAGGTTGTAAATGGCGTTTTTCAGCGATCTGCCCAGCAGAAATTCCATCGAAAGATAGTAGACCTGTTTGCGTCCTTTGGATTTGGTGTCCGCCATGAAGTGCCGGCGTTTTTCTTTGAGTATCCGTCTGACAAGGGTCGCACATGCTTTATAGAATATTTCATCCGAAGCAAGATCCGGTGTGGAGCCCATCGCTTCGATCTGCGCAGTGAGCAGTGATTTAATTTCCTGTGAAGTAAACTGTTTTTCTTTCATAGATGTGTTGACCGCCGTTTCTCCGCACTATAAAAATAAAAATGGGCAATCCAGTGCGGCAGGAATGTCCAGATAAATTTACAGAATGAATATGATTAAATTATATTATATCACGAGTTTGAAAACAAGTGGCACTATGAACAGAAACAAGGATAAAAAAGAATACAAATAAAAAGCAAAATCATTTTTTGCCGTTTTGAATGGAATTTTGTCAGGAAATTTTCGCTTTTCTCAGAAGAAACAGCGGTTGCTCTTTACTTTGATGGAGCAAATCATATATAATAAAAATAAGTATTCATAAAATCAAAATTTTGTTTTCAGAGAAAGGATGGTATGCATGGCTGGACAGAATAAAATCAGAGTAGAGATCTGCGGTTCAAGATATGTGGTATCCTCCACAGAATCGGTAGAGTATGTAAAGCGGCTCACCAAAATTATCGAGGAAAAGGTGAAAAAGATCCTGGACTCCAGTCCAAGCGTCACCATCAATGACGCCTATTTTCTTTCGTTGCTCAGCTATGTGGATTTATATGAAAAAAGCGAGCAGAATGCCGACCACATCCGCGGCCAGCTGACCGAGTATCTGGAGGATTCCACCAAGGCGAAATTGCAGCTGGACGAGCTGCGCCGCGAAAATGAGAAGCTGAAACGGGAAATCAGCATCCTGCGCCAGAACATCGGAAGAGATCATTGAAGGAGCCCACTGGAAGGTGCGGAGTTTGCAACGATGGACGAACTGCTCTTCCAGCCTGAAGAGGGCACAACCAATGATTACGGCGAAGATGAATACGAGTGGGAAGAAGAATAGCTCCGTATATTCGGTGAGAAATCGACAGGGAGGGAAAAATTCTCTCCCTGTTTTCCGTGGTCTCTATTTTAGCTTCGAGAAGCTAGGAAGCTTTTTGTGGGGGTTGCGACCCCCACACCCCCTAGATGTGGGGCTACTCGCCCCACTCCCTCGGCAACTTTCTTGCACGAAGAAAGTTGCACAAAGAGCGTGCTCGGAACCTCTTGGTTCCGAGACCTCCAACAGAGAGAGG
>CAMNVW010000109.1 GCA_946563605.1 uncultured Clostridia bacterium
CAGCGCCCTGCATGATTGCAGAGGAGGCATAACGAATGCCGACAATTGCGTCCGCACCCATTTCTTCTGCCTGTTCCACCATGCGCTGTGTAGCGACGGCGCGCGCTTCATTCATCATATTAGTGTAGTCAACGATTTCGCCGCCGACCAATGTTTTCAGACCTGAAAGAATATCGCGTCCGATATTTTTTGAATGAACGGTACTGCCCCTGACAATGGAAAGAGTTTCGAGTTTTTTGCCGGAGATGTATTCGGTCGTAACAAGAATCATATGGAGCCTCCTCTGTGTGCTGTGATATACTCACATAACGTGTGTAAAGATGGTCAACTAGAGAATAGCACCTTCGTTATGAAAAGTCAATCATTTTCAAAATCAGGACAAAACAAAAAGCCATCATCGTTCGATGACGGCTTACTGTTTCGTGTCAACTAGATAGCGCGGGTTACTTTACCAGAACGCAGGCAACGGGTGCAGGCGTGGATGTGGCATGGTTTACCATTAACAATTGCCTTCACACGTCTTACATTTGGTTTCCAAGTTCTGTTAGATCTTCTATGAGAATGGGAAACCTTAATACCGAAAGTAACGCCTTTTCCGCAGATATCGCATTTAGCCATTAGTCTGCACCTCCTTCTAACTTTTAACAAGTCAACATTCGTATTCTACCAGATTTCTTTTGAAAATTCAAGTCTTTTTGCAACTTTATTTTAAAAAAAGGAAAATTAACAATTTAACGGTGGAGCACGTGCTTGTTTTTTGGTATATTGGAAGGTATAATAAAATTTAAGAAGAAAAAATGTCCTGATTTTTAGAAGAATTTCAAGAAAAATGCGCCGGGAGAACAGGGAAACATTCGGCGCATGGATGCTAAAAAAGGACAGTCAAAGAAAATGAAGTAAAAGGAGTCGAAAATTTGTTTCATCTTGATTTTGTAACGATTATGATTCGTGCGCTGGTGCTGTTTACAGCTATGCCGATCCACGAATGTGCGCACGGATGGGTGGCGAATAAGCTGGGTGATCACACCGCAAAATACCAAGGCAGGCTGACCCTCAACCCATTCGATCACCTTGACCCGATGGGAAGCATCCTGCTGCTGCTGGCAGGCTTTGGATGGGCAAAGCCGGTGCCGGTCAATCCCAACAACTTCCAAAAGGTAGAGCGCAGGCTGGGAATGGCGTTGACCGCCGTGGCAGGTCCCGTATCGAATATTTTGATGGCGACGATTGCGCTTCTGATTGCGAAGATCATTTACCTGACAGGAGTTGGCGGCGGCTTGCTGGCAACGATTTTTCTTACCATGTGTCAGCTCAACCTGAGTCTGGCTGTTTTTAACCTCCTTCCGATTCATCCGCTGGATGGTTCCCGAATCCTTGCCTATTTCCTTCCGTTCAAAGCACAGGCTTGGATCGAGGAACATGAGCAGATCATCTATCTGGTATTTATGGCGGTGATTTTGTTTACCAACATCCTTGATGTGCCGCTGAGATTTTTGAGCAGCTGGCTGTACCGCGGCATCTGGTGGCTGACCTCATTCGTCGGATTTTAAGGAGGAACGCTAAGTGGAACAGCTTTCCTTTAAGGTGGCGCAGGTGGAGGGTCCGCTGGATTTGATTTTGCAGCTGATCTCCAAGCACAAGCTGAATATTTACGATATTGAGATCACCAAACTGTTGGAGCAGTATCTTGCCTACATGGAGGAGGTACAAAGTCAGGAGCTGGAAATCGCAAGCGAATTTTTGGAGATGGCGTCCAGACTGGTGTATATCAAATCGGTTTCGCTGCTGCCGAAGCATGAGGAACTGGAAGAGCAGCTCAAAAAGGAACTGACAGGACAGCTGATTGAATACACACTGTGCCGTCAGGTGGCGCAGCTGCTGAAAAACAAATATGTCGGTGACGATGTATTTTTCCGTCCGATGCAAAAAGTAGAGCAGGATACATTCTACACGCGCAGGCACAAACCGAAGATTTTGCTGGAGGCATATCTTTCGGCGGTGGGCAAACGCCGTCTGCCGGAGGAAGTCAAAAAATCCTTTGAGCCGATGATGGCAAAGCGTGTCGTATCGGTCAGCTCGCGAATCGTTGTGATTATGAAGATTTTATACAAGCAGCGTCAGGCGCCGTTTTTATCTTTGTTTGAACAGAGCAGCGACCGCTCGGATATTGTCGCGACCTTTTTGGCGGTGCTGGAGCTGATGAAAAACAAACGCATCATGCTCGACGACGATGGAAAGACCGTCCGTTTGCTGTAAGCGTGGGAGCAGGAGGGAACAGTTTTGACAAAACTTGCGGAATTGGAACAAAACATACAGGCGATTCTTTTTGCGGCAGGCGAGCCTTACGAAAAGGAAAGGCTTGCGAAGCTTTTGCAGATCGACCTCGATATGCTCGCTCAGCTGGTCGAGCGCATCAATGAATTTTATAAAAAGACGCCGTTTGTAATCCTCGAACTTGACCAAAGCTATCAGATGGTGACGAGAGCCGAATATGCGCAGATCATTAAAGAAGCACTGGAAGTGAAGAACAATGCCCCACTGAGTCAGGCGGCGTTGGAGGTGCTCGCAATTATCGCGTACAACCAGCCGGTCACAAAATCGTTTATTGAGCAGGTGCGAGGTGTTGACAGCAGCTCGGTGGTGAATGCTTTGGTGGCGAAAGATCTGGTGGAGGAACAGGGCAGGCTGGAAATCCCGGGCAGACCGATTTCCTACGGCACGACCGAGCATTTTCTGCGCTGTTTTGGGATGAAGAGCATCGAAGCTTTGCCGAAAATTCCACAGCAAAATGCGGCGGACGCAGAGAATCAAACGTCCAAAGAGGATTTGTGAGGCTGGACGAACGATTTTTCCACACACTTATCAAGGTGTTGGGGAAAAGTTTCCTGTCGAAGCAAAAGAGGATGTGGGGCTATGATGACAGAAAAAGAATATGAAACATCTTGCGGCACGATTCACTACTGGAACCATGCGAATGCAGAAAATACAGAGGTAACGCTTGTATTTCTGCCGGGTTTAACGGCGGATCACCGGCTGTTTGAAAAGCAAATCGAATTTTTTCAGGGGAAATATTCTGTTTTGGTATGGGATGCACCGGGACACGCCGCGTCATGGCCATTCGCGTTTTCGTTTAATTTGGAGGACAAGGCTCGGTGGCTGAATGAAATCTTCGAGAAAGAGCAGATAGACAATCCGGTCATTATCGGTCAGTCCATGGGCGGTTATGTTGGACAGGCATATGCACAGCTTTTTCCGGAAAAGCTCAAAGGCTTTATTTCCATAGATTCGGCTCCGCTGCAAAGGGAATATGTCACAGGCATAGAACTCTGGCTGTTGAAAAAAATGGAGCCGGTCTACCGTTATTACCCATGGAAGTCGCTCCTGAAATCGGGAACGAAGGGCGTTGCCATGTCTGCATATGGAAGGGAACTCATGTACCGCATGATGATGGTTTATGACGGGGATAAGGCACGATATGCAAAGTTGTCGGGACATGGTTTTCGGATACTAGCAGAGGCAATGGAGAAAGACCTTCCGTATCAATTGAAGTGTCCGGCTTTGCTCATCTGTGGAGAAAAAGACCATGCAGGTTCCTGCATTCGATACAACAAAGCATGGCATAAGAAAACCGGAATCCCAATCGAATGGATCAAAGATGCCGGACACAATTCCAATACGGATCAGCCGGAAATCATCAACCGCTTGATAGAAAACTTCGTCACAGAACGACAGGAAAAGAAACCATCGGCACGCACATAAAAGAGGATGACAGAAGCTTTATCAGATAGGGGAAACAAAAGGAAGGGGGAACAGCAGTGATTGTCCTGTGGATTTTCTTGAGTGTTCTGGCGGCAATTTTTCTGCTGCTCTGCTGTCCGGTGGGGCTGAGTGTATCGTGGTGGTATCCGCCCAAAGGAAAAGAAGTCACCCAGCATCGCGCCTATCTGACCGAGGATGTGCAGAAAGAAATAGCAAAGCTCGAGCTTTGTGCGGAGGATGAACAGATCCTCAAACAAATGGTGGGAGAACTTCCTCCGAGGGAACTGCCGCCGGAAAAGGAACTGCTCGTCAAGCTGCATTTTCTGTTTTTGAAGTTTACGGTTTACCCGATGAGCAAAAAGGAAAAACCGTCAAAGTTGCCAAAGATGAAAAAGGCTGCACAGAACAAATCGCCGCAGAAGGAAGAAAAGAAGAAATCGGAAAAGACCGACTGGAAAGCCCTTTTGCTGTGGAGCGTGCAAAATGCGAAAAAGTCGCTTGGGATGATACTGCGGGATATCTGTTTAAAGCGGCTGGAGCTGTATATAACGGTCGCAAGGGAAGATGCAGCAAAGTCTGCGTTGGACGCGCAAAAGCTGCTCACAGCGGTGTACAGCGCGCTTGGCGTGACACAGAACGTGATGAAGGTGAAAAAAGCAGATATTCGCATTTGTCCCGACTTTCGCGGTGATGGTAAAAATGATGTTGCGGTGCGCTTTTGCATCAGTTTCCATCCCATCGTTGCAGTAGCGGCAGGATTGCGTTTTTTGGGAAGCTTACTCAAAAAGATGCTCCGTCAGACAAAAGAATCTGAGAAGAATGAAACCTCATCAAACGCCGGCAGGGAAGAAAATGCACCGGCTGAAATAGGATAAACAGAAAAATCTAATGAATCAGAAAGGATTGATGATATGAGTCAACATATTCACAACCTCATGGGAGAATCTATGAAGGGACTGCGCGATCTGGTCGATGTAGACTGCATCGTCGGCAACCCGATTGTGACCGCAAGCGGTACCACCATCATCCCCGTTTCCAAAGTGACCTTTGGCTTTGGTTCGGGCGGCACCGATATTGCAAAGTCAGCGAAGGACGATTTTGGCGGCGGCGCTGGTGCAGGCGTGACCATTGAACCGCTGGGATTTTTGATCGAGCGCGACGGCGATGTGCGTATGCTCAACGTAAACCAGAGCAGAACCACTGCGGACGCGCTGGTGAACATGATGCCGGAGGCAATCGACCGCATTTCGTCGCTGATCAACAAGGCAAAAACGCCGGCGGTCAAACAGGATGCGCCAACGGTAGTTGTTGAGGAGTAAAAATTTTTGCAAACAAAAACGGAAGCTCTGCAAAGAGCTTCCGTTTTTGTTTGCAAGAAATAGGCGTTAAATTTTTATGAAATTACTTTTTTGGAAAATTATTTTTTTCTGCGTCCAAAAGCAAGGATGCCGCAGAAGGAGATAGCAGCTGCCGCCATTGCTGCAAATGGAAGAGAATCGCCGGTAAATGGGTTGCCTTTCAGCGGAACCTCCTCGTCCTCGATGGTGATGAGGTCGTCCGGCAGTTCAGCCAGCGGAACCTCCTCGTCCTCGATGGTTACGGTGTCATCAACAACATCGTCCGGCAGTTCAGCCAGCGGAACCGGTTCATCTTCAATGGTACGAGGGGTTGGGGTTGGAGTTGGGTCTGGGTCTGGGGTTGGGGTTGGGTCTGGGTCTGGGTCTGGGGAGATCGGAAGAGCACACGTCTGAACTCCAGTCACAC
>CAMNVW010000110.1 GCA_946563605.1 uncultured Clostridia bacterium
CCGGTTTACCTCAACACCTTCTACCGCAGTATTCCAAAATACCGCAACATCAAGACGGTATTCACCATCCACAATATTCAGTATCAGGGTCAGTATGGCATGGAGATTGCGTGGGATGTTCTGGGTATTCCAGAATACCAGCATCCGATCCTGGAATACAATGGCTGTCTGAACATGATGAAAGCGGCGATCGTACAGGTCAATATTGTAAACACCGTCAGCCCAAGCTATGCGATGGAAATTCACGATCCATGGTTCTCGCATGGACTTGACCCAATCCTCAACACCAAAGGCGACAGGGTCATAGGTATTCTCAACGGCATTGACACGCTCGCAAATGATCCAAAGACCGACAAGGATATTTACAAGAATTATGATGTCAATTCGCTTGCGGACAAACAGGTCAACAAGTTGGAACTGATGAAAGAAATGGGACTGGAACCGGATGAGAACAGAATGCTCATCGGTATGGTCACTCGTTTTGCATCCCACAAAGGGCTGGATCTTGTCAAATACATCTTCAACGATTTGATGCGTGACAATGTAGCCGTTGTAATCTTAGGCTCCGGCGAGGCAGTTTACGAAAACTTCTTCCGCGAGATGCAGTATCGCTATCCAGGCAAGGTTGCAGTGAAGATTGGTTTCCTGCCAAGCCTGTCTAAAAAGATTTATGCCGGTGCAGATGTTTTCCTGATGCCGTCAAAGAGCGAGCCGTGTGGTCTTGCGCAGATGGTAGCGGCGAGATACGGCACACTGCCGATTGTCCGCGAAACAGGAGGTCTGAAGGACAGTATCCGCGACGTAGGCAGCTCAAATGGAAACGGTTTTACCTTCAAAACCTACAATGCGCATGATATGCTCGGTGCAATCCAGAGGGCAGAAGGTCTGTATGGCAACAAGAAGCTCTGGAAAGAAGCGATGACCGGCGCAATGGAATGTGATTTCAGCTGGGATAAATCCGCGGGCGATTACATCAATATGTACCAGAGAATTATGAAGGATTAAATTTCGAACATAAACACAAAAAGGCGTCAGGAATGAACAATTCCTGACGCCTTTTTGCAGGTCTGAAAATGACTTAACCAGTCTGTCGCAGAAGGTGGGTAAGTACAATGGAAGCGGGCGTCAGAACCTTTACAGCAGATAACTTCCCTCTTGGGAAAGGCGAAAATCAACGATCTGCGAAACCACATTTTCCAGCACATGATCCATCATGGAAAAATCCATCGCTTCCAGGTAAATGCTTTCCAGCTGGTCGTGCAGTTCCTTGTTTTCGGCAAGGATATCGACAGCCTGCCGAATCATCTGCGCGGCGGCTTTCTGGTTAAAGGAAAGCCGCTTTTTATAACGACGCAGAACTTCGGCGTCCAAAAAGCGTTTTGCATGGATGCGGCGGTCGGGGGTAAGCGCGGAAAGGTCGTGGAAACGGTTTTCGGTCATCAACGCAAGCCCCAGTTCAGGGAAAAGAAGATGGTCGATTTTGCTGTGCGGAAAGAATGGGCAGTAGCAGGTGATGATGCTATGCCCGTTTTCCAGCGCATGACTTCTCAATGCGGAGAGGAAAAGCGAAGCAGCAGCACCGCAGTCATCCGAAATAAAACAAATATGTTTGCAGAAGGTGCTTACAGTGGAGGTGAGGTTGGTGACTCCCTGCGCATTGACGGCACTTAAAAAGCGAACCTTTTCGATTCCACGCTTTGCACCGGATTTTTTGGGGAAATTTTTGCAGGCAAAATGTTTTGCATATGCGCTTACTTTTTCGAGATTCAGACAGCCCAACGCAATCCGGCTGGAATCGCTGAGAAAACTCTTTGCGGCAGCCAGACAATCGATTGCCTGTGTGTAGTTTTTAGAAGTTGTCTGAGAGATGGAACGAATGGTTTCTCCGTGCGGCTTCACCGCCATCGGGTCAAGAAAATCGCCAAAAGAAAGGATGCTTTCGGAAAGAGCAGGATTTTTGGGTTCTAAAACGTGCGGCGCAGTGCCGTCCGCAATCGAAACTTTCCACTCCGGCAGGATGACCGCATCCAAAGAATCGGGGTCGGAAGAGCAGGGAATCAGCTCCATGTGAGGAGAACGACTTTCAAAAACATCGGCAAGGCGCTTCATAAAGGAAGATTTTCCGCATCCGGGACCGCCTTTGATGATAAAGGTGTGCCACTGAAGATCGCCGCAGTCCAGTTGATCAAAACGGGATACAAATCCCTGCGGAGAATTTGCGCCCAGGAAAAATCGGGTCGGAACAGTTTCAGACATAACAAAGACCTCCTTTGCAAAATCACGAGCTTATTACAGTATAGAAACTTTGAAAAAAATTGGTGATGAAAAGCAGGAATTTGTTGGAAGAAAAGCAAAGATAATTTTACCTCTTGGTATCATTGCCGAAAAGCCGCACAAACTAATCAAGAAGATTTTTGAACCATGAAAGGACAGGTGAAAACAATGAATAATTTGAACGACCTTTTGGCAAAAGACAAACAGGCAAAACAGTTTTTCCTGACCCTGCCGGAAGCGGCGCAGGGAGCGTTGATTCAAAGCACCCATCAAATCCACAATGCGGACGAACTGTACTTCCACGCAAATCAGATTTTGGGGAAATAAAACGGCAAAAAGGGAGCGGCTCTTTGAAAAGAGCCGCTCCCTTTTTACTGTTTGGTTAGAACAAGATTATTTTTGGTCGCCGTCGTTCTGGTCGGAAACGGAGATCTTCTTTTTCTTTTGAGGATATTTTTCATGCTCCGGACGCTGATTGCTCTTGCGCCAACGAAGAAGCGTGTTGGACAAATCAAAACCAGATTGTTTATCCAGCTCCGATGGGAAAATCAGATTGAGCATTAAGCTGAATGCGGCGCCGATAGCGGTATCAATGACGCGCGCAATGGTGTACGAAACATAGGTCGTTACCGGTTGTGTGAACATGACAACGAAGTAGATGACAGCGCCAGGCTGTATCGCGGTGGTCGCGCCGGAAAGGATATGCAGATACATCAGACACAAAAGTCCGATGACCAGATAAATTTCCTTCGGAATGCCAAGCGGATGATTGTAGTAAAGCCAGTAAAACGGAATGACGATCAATCCGCCAAACAAGGTGCCTACAAAACGGTTAAATCCGTGCTTGAACCCCTCATGGAAATGATTGCCGACCGCATAGACTGCACCGATGCAGGCAAAACAGGGGTTGCGTCCGACGAGGATATAGTTGTAAGTGAGCACAACTAAAAGAACAGAAAGCAGGGTCTTATAAACCCTCATGCCAACTTTGGGAAGGTGATAACGGGATTTGGCTTCCATACCGACACTCCTTATTCATTGAATACGATTACTTTAACAGTATAACAGGTTAAAATGGAAAATACAAGAAAAGGAACAGGATTTTGTAAAAGATGGTTGTATGTACACAAAAAATCGGCAGAGGAAGATGAATAAAAGCAGTATTTCAGTAAAAATAGACAATAAAATTTGAAAAAGAGGGCAAACAGAAAAATACGGACTCAAAAAATAAAGCGGTACAGCTGAACACTGCACCGCTTTGATATCAATATCATTGATAATCAATCGTAATCACAAATATTATTGGCAGCCGCCGCAGGAAGCGCAGTCGCCGCTGCAAGCGGAGGAAGAAGCCTGTGTGCCGTAGATTTTGTCTCTCATCGCCAAAGCGGTCGGGGTCGTTGCAAGACCGCCCAAAGCGGTTTCACGCAGGGTGGATGGCAGAGCCTTGCCGACTTTGTACATGGCTTCTACGACTTCATCAAACGGAACCTCGCTGAAGATGCCGCTCAATGCAAGATCTGCGCTGATCAGGGAATTTGCAACGCCGGAAGCGTTACGTTTTGCACAAGGCATCTCAACCAGTCCGGCAACAGGGTCGCAGACCAGACCCATGATGTTCTGCATTGCAATCGCAGCAGCGTCGAACGCCTGTTCCGGTGTGCCGCCGAGCATTTCAACGATGGCAGCGGCAGCCATGGAAGCTGCTGCACCACACTCCGCCTGACAGCCGCCTTCCGCGCCGGAAATGGTCGCTTTTTTCACGATGATCTGTCCAACGCCGGAGGCAGTTGCAAGAGCTTCCAGCACCTTTTCATGAGGAACATCGTATTTTTCGGCAACGGTGAACAGAGAGCCTGGCAGGATACCGCAGGCGCCGGCGGTAGGAGCGGCAACGATCAGTCCCATCGAAGCATTGACTTCCAGACAGGAGAGCGCGTAAGCTGCACCGCGAATAACGGTAGCGTCGCAAATCATGCTGCCTTTCTGATAATAGTTCCACATTTTGCTGGCACTTCCACCGGTCAGTCCGCTCAGAGAGGTGATCTCTTTTTCCAGAGCGTCGTGGGAGGAGTGGTACATGATCTGATAACGTTCCTCCAGCATGGAGATGATTTCTTCGCGGGAGATTTCGGAGATTTCTATTTCATTGTCAATGACAAGGTCGCAGATGCGCTTGTCGGTGCCCTTGAGCTGAGCAAGCATTTCCTGGGCAGAAAAGTACATAACACATTTTCCTTTCGCAGTGGATTCAATCGGATAAAAATAAGGGCTTTTTTAGATGACCTTTTCCATTACAACAACGCTGCTGACAGCGGACATACTTTCCAATTCGCGTTTTACGCTTGGGTCGATCGGAGAGTCGGTTTCAATCATGGTCATAGCGGATTTGCCCTTGTTCTCACGGGAGTTGAGCAGGGTAACGATGTTGACCTGATTGATAGCAAGGATGGAGGTAATGTGGCTGATGATGCCCAGACGGTCGGTGTGATTGATGACAACAGCCGGATATTTTCCAGAGAATTTAGCAGGGGTGCCGTTGATTTCAACGATTTCGATGTTGCCGCCGCCGACAGAAGAGCCCATCAGGGAAACGGTTTGTCCGTCGCTGGTTTTGGCGATGATGCGAACGGTGTTTGGATGAACCTCACCCAAATCAGTGCCTTCAAAAGAAACATCGATCCCTTTTTCCTGAGCGATCTGCAAAGAGTTTTTGATCTGCGGGTCATATGCGTTCATGCCCAGTACGCCGCCGACCAGCGCACGGTCGGTACCATGTCCGCGCAGGGTCAGGTGGAAGGAACCGTGGAGCATAAAGTGAACGGAGACAAGCTCTTTGTCCGAGATCATGTTGTACATTGCCTTGCCGATGCGCTGTGCGCCGGCGGTGTGGGAACTGGAAGGTCCGATCATAATTGGACCGAGAATATCGAACATACTGATGTTCATAATATAAAATCCTCCCTGTATTGGATTTAAGGTGTGAAATAAATTCTGTCTTTATTGTATCATAAAACAGAGCAGGAACAAAGAGGGTAGAATCAATTTGCAGCAGTTTTGACGAGTTTTTTTATTAGAAAAGTTTTACTCAATTTTTTTCAAAAAATTGCAGTTTCCAAAAGCGGAGCCTTTGGGCGCTCGTCGCGACGAGCGAAATGCCTTATCGTCAGGCCGCCTTGGGGAGAGTTTGGAGAAGTAAATGCTTTGCATTTACTTCTCCACTTATTTGCAAGA
>CAMNVW010000111.1 GCA_946563605.1 uncultured Clostridia bacterium
TTGCCAACACAGATACCTATATTGAAAAGGACAGCGCAATCAACGATGAAATCGAAAAGCTGCGTCACTCCGCAACCTCCGCGCTTTCCGAGCGCCGAGACGTCATCATCGTCGCGAGTGTTTCCTGCATTTATTCGCTGGGTAATCCAATCGACTACCGCAATATGGTCATTTCTCTGCGTACAGGGATGCAGAAGGAACGTGATGAGCTGACAAAAAAACTGGTGGAACTCCAGTATGAGCGCAACGACATCAATTTCATCCGCAATAAATTCCGTGTGCATGGAGATGTGGTGGAGATTTTTCCTTCCTACGGCAGTGAAACTGCTATCCGTGTAGAATTTTTCGGCGATGAAATCGACCGCATTTCCGAAATCAATGTCGTTACTGGAGAGGTAAAAAATGTCGTTTCCCATGTGGCCATCTATCCGGCTTCCCATTATATTGTTCCAAGGGATAAGATGCAGGAAGCGCTGTGTGAGATCCGTGATGAAATGGAACAGCAAGTCGCCTTTTTTAAGGAACATGATAAGCTGATTGAAGCACAGAGAATTATGGAGCGCACCAACTACGATATGGAAATGCTGACCGAGATCGGTTTCTGCAAAGGCATCGAAAACTATTCCAGGGTGCTTTCCGGCAGAGAGCCTGGCAGCTGTCCGTATACGCTGCTTGACTATTTCCCGGAAGATTTTCTGCTGTTTGTCGATGAATCTCATGTTACGCTGCCGCAGGTGAGAGGAATGTTTGGCGGCGACCAGGCAAGGAAAAAAAGTCTGGTGGAGTATGGTTTTCGTCTGCCGTCGGCATTTGATAACCGTCCGCTGACCTTCGATGAATTTTACGGAAAACTGAATCAGGTGATTTTTGTCAGCGCAACCCCGGGACAGCTTGAAAAAGAAAAGAGCAGCCGCATTGTGGAACAGGTTATCCGACCGACGGGTCTGGTCGACCCTGAAATTGATGTTCGTCCGGTGGATGGACAGATCGACGACCTGCTTTCGGAAATCAACCTGCGCACAGAAAAAGGCGAGCGTGTGCTGGTCACCACCCTGACCAAAAAGATGGCGGAGGATTTGACCGCTTACTTTGAAAATATGGGTGTGCGCGTGCGGTATATGCACCACGATATTGACACCATCGAGCGAATGGAGATTATCCGCGACCTGCGTTTGGGCGAATTTGATGTACTGGTTGGCATCAACCTCCTGCGAGAAGGCTTGGATATTCCAGAGGTGTCGCTGGTAGCGATTCTGGATGCGGACAAGGAAGGCTTTCTGCGAAGTGAAACGTCGCTTGTGCAGACCATCGGCAGGGCGGCGCGAAACGCCAACGGAAAGGTCATTATGTACGCTGATTCGGTCACCGATTCGATGGAACGCGCCATCAGCGAAACCTACCGAAGGAGAGAAGTACAGCTCAAATATAATGAAGAGCATGGAATCGTTCCGCAGACCATCAAAAAGGATGTACGTGAGATTCTGGAAATCTCCACAAGAGACCGCACCGATAAAATCGGTAAGGGACAAAAGCGCATGAGCCAGACCGAACTGCGGCAGACCATTGAAAAGCTGACCGCTGAGATGAAGGGCGCGGCGCAGATTCTGGAATTTGAGCACGCAGCTTATCTGCGCGATAAGATTAAGAAGCTCAAGGAGCAGTACAGCGCGAATCCAAATTTGAAAATCATGCAGGACGCTGACGCAAAGAACAAAGGCGGACGCAGAAGATAAGAGCGTTCAAACACAAAATCGAACCAATAAAAAATAGAGAACACACAAGCGAACTCTTAAGGAGAACAGGATGAACGATAAAATTGTAATCCATGGAGCAAGGGAGCATAATCTGAAAAATATCGACCTGGAAATTCCGCGCGACAAGCTGATTGTTTTTACGGGACTTTCCGGTTCGGGAAAATCCTCCCTTGCATTTGATACCATCTATGCGGACGGACAGCGCCGCTATATGGAAAGCCTTTCCTCCTATGCCCGCCAGTTTTTGGGCATGATGGAAAAGCCGGATGTCGATGAAATCAGCGGACTTTCGCCGGCAATTTCAATCGACCAGAAAACCACTTCCAAAAACCCACGTTCCACCGTTGGAACGGTGACCGAAATTTATGACTATCTGCGCTTGCTGTATGCGCGCATCGGTATCCCGCATTGTCCGGTCTGTGGCAGAGAGATTCGTCAGCAGACGGTGGATCAGATGGTGGACAAGGTGATGGAGCTGCCTGAGCGCACAAAAATCCAGATTTTAGCGCCGATTGTCCGCGGAAAAAAAGGAATGCACCAGAAGGAACTGGAACGTGCAAAAAAATCCGGCTACGTCCGCGTTCGGGTGGATGGAAATTTGTACGAGCTGACCGAGGAAATTGCACTCGAAAAAAATAAAAAGCACAACATTGAAATTGTGGTGGACCGACTGGTTGTGCGCGAGGATATTCAGTCGAGGCTGACCGACTCTCTGGAAACCGCCATCGGCTTGACCGGCGGCCTGGTCATCGTGGATGTTGTGGGCGGTGAGGAAATGATGTTTTCCCAAAACTACGCTTGCCCAGAGCACAACATCAGCATTGAGGAACTGAATCCGCGTATGTTTTCGTTTAACAATCCGTTCGGCGCCTGTGAAAAATGTACCGGTCTGGGGACATTCATGAGCATCGACCCGGATTTGGTCATCCCCGACAAGACCAAGTCGGTTCGCGAAGGCGCAATCCGCGCGAGCGGCTGGTACTATGCAGAGGGCGGTATTGCGCAGATGTATTACCAAAGCCTGTCGGAGCACTTTGGATTTTCACTGGATACGCCGATTCAGGATCTGCCGAAAGAAGCAGTGGATATCCTGCTGTACGGCAGCAAAGGCGAAAAAATCAAGATGGTGCGCGACACCGCCGATATCAAATCGACCTATTACACCGAGTTCGAGGGGGTCGCAAACAATTTGGAGCGGCGTTTCCGCGAAACCTCATCCAACTGGATGCGTGAAGAAATCACGACATGGATGAATTCGGTGGATTGTCCCGAATGTCATGGAGACCGACTGAAAAAAGAAAGCCTTTCGGTGTTGGTAGGCGGTATGAATATCAGCCAGCTGTGCAAACTTTCAGTGACAGCAATGCTCAAGTTTTTTGATGAGCTCAAGCTCACCGAAAAGGAGGAGCAGATTTCCCATCAGGTCATCAAGGAAATCCGTTCGCGTCTGGAATTTTTGCGCAACGTAGGTCTTGACTATCTCACCCTTTCCAGAGCTTCCGCAACACTTTCGGGCGGTGAAAGCCAGCGCATCCGTCTGGCAACACAGATCGGTTCTTCTCTGATGGGAGTGCTGTATATTCTTGACGAGCCAAGCATCGGTCTGCATCAGCGCGACAACGATAAACTGATCGACACGCTGCGCCATCTGCGCGACCTTGGCAACACCGTCATTGTGGTGGAACACGATGAGGACACCATGTCTGCCTCCGATTATATCGTGGACATTGGACCAGGCGCAGGTGTGCATGGCGGCGAGGTGGTTTGCGCCGGACCGATTGAGACGATCAAAGCGTGTGAACGCTCGATCACCGGACAATATCTCAGCGGCAAAAAGAAAATTCCTGTGCCGGAAAAACGCAGAGAAGGCAACGGCAAGAAGCTGACCATCAAAGGTGCAAAGCACAACAACCTGAAAAACATAGACGTTACCATTCCGCTGGGAACCTTTACGGCAGTCACGGGAGTTTCCGGCTCCGGTAAATCTTCGCTTATCAACGAAATCTTGTATAAAAGCCTAGCCGCCGAACTCAATCACGCAAAATCCCGACCAGGCAAACACAAGGGGATTGTGGGGATTGAAGCGCTCGACAAGGTAATTGAAATCAGCCAAAGCCCAATCGGACGCACACCGCGTTCAAATCCGGCAACCTATACCGGCGTCTTTACCGATATTCGTCAGCTGTTTGCTCAGACAAACGAAGCCAAAACCAGAGGCTATGACAGCGGCAGATTCTCCTTCAATGTCAAAGGCGGACGCTGCGAAGCCTGCGAGGGTGACGGCATTTTACAGATTGAGATGCACTTTTTGCCGGACATTTATGTGCCGTGCGAGGTGTGCAAGGGCAAACGCTACAACCGCGAAACGCTGGAGGTAAAATACAAGGGAAAGAGCATCAGCGATGTTTTGGAGATGACAGCGGAGGAAGCGGCTGTCTTTTTCGAAAATCTGCCAAAGATTTCCCGCAAGATAAAAACGCTCTGCGATGTTGGACTCGGATATGTTAAACTCGGACAATCTGCAACAACGCTTTCGGGCGGCGAAGCACAGCGCGTCAAGCTGGCGACTGAGCTTTCCAAAAAGGCGACCGGAAAAACTATTTATATTCTGGATGAGCCGACAACCGGACTGCACGCGGCGGATGTCCACAAGTTGATTGAGGTTCTGCAAACGCTGGTGGACAACGGAAACACGGTTGTGGTTATCGAACACAACCTCGATGTCATCAAGACGGTGGATCATATCATCGACCTTGGTCCAGAGGGGGGAGATAGCGGCGGCGAGATTGTCGCCTGCGGCACACCGGAAGAGGTAGCGGCGTGCGAGCGTTCCTACACCGGCAAATATCTAAAAAAATATTTGCAGCCAAGATAAAAAAGAACAGTTTGTAAAATGTACTGGCTTTATTGTTTTTGCATCTTTACAATGGTATACCCATTGAGTATAATATCAATATCAAGACAAATTTTATTTACAGAAAGGAAGCAGTCAATATGTCCGCAGTAAAAATTACAGAAGGAATCTACTCTGTTGGGATTCAAAATCCAAATATGAGAGTTTTTGATATTGTGATGAAAACAGATTCCGGAACAAGCTATAATTCTTATCTTGTTCGAGGCAGCGAAAAAACCGCGCTGATCGAGACCTGCCATGAGGGCTTTTTCAGTCAGTATCTGGAGAACATTCAAGAAGTTTGTCCGCTTGATGAGATTGATTATATCATTATGAACCACAATGAGCCTGACCATTCCGGCGCGCTCGAAAAGCTGCTGGAAAAGATGCCAAACGCAAAGGTAGTGGCTTCGCAGGCAGGTGCGATGTATCTGAAAAATATTACCAACCGCGCTGATTTGGATGTGCAGAAGGTCAAAGACGGCGAAACACTCGACCTTGGCAGCAGAGTGCTGACCTTCTTCTTTGCACCGAATCTGCATTGGCCGGATTCCATGTTTACATGGGTTGAGGATGCAAAGACCCTGTTTACCTGCGATTTCCTCGGCTGTCACTACTGTGAGCCATATACTTTTGATCAGAATATTGCTTATCCAAAAGCATATGACGCAGCGCTCAAACTTTACTACGCGGCAATTTTCGGTCCATTTGCATCGTTTGTCCGCAAGGGTCTTGATAAGATAAAGGCGCTGCCGGAGCAGCCGGAATTTATCTGCACAAGCCACGGTCCAGTTTTGACAAAAGGCGGTTTGATGGACAAGGTTATTTCCTGCTATGAGGAGTGGTCTGTACCGGTTGT
>CAMNVW010000112.1 GCA_946563605.1 uncultured Clostridia bacterium
CTCCAACTGAAATCATCATGGCATCCGACGCCATCCCAGTAGGCCTTTGCTCCTTTTCGGATGAAACCATCGCTGAAGCAGAGCAGGATCTTCCCCGCAATCTGTGCCCATTGATCAAATCCAGCTATGGTTTTGCCAAAACACAAAAGTGTCCTTATTTTTATTTTTCCGACCTAATCATCGGTGAAACCACCTGTGACGGCAAAAAGAAAATGTATGAAATGCTGGGTGAATTTAAAGACACCTATATCATGGAACTACCAAACCGCCAGTCCATTATGGGACGCAAACTGTGGAGAGAAGAAATTATTGCGCTGAAAGAAAAACTGGAAGAAAAATTTGGTGTGGAAATCACCGAAGAAAAGGTTCGTGAACAGGTAAAACTCTCCAATCAGAACCGCACCGCACTGCGCCACTTCTATGAACTGATGAAATTGGATCCACCTCCGATGGCTGGTCTGAATATGTACAGCGTCCTTTACGGTTCCAGCTTTAAATTCAACCGCCGCAAAGCCATTGATGAAGTCAACGCCTTGACCGAACGCATCAGAAAAGAATATGAAGAAGGCAACCGCCCGATTCCAAAACGCCCCCGTATTCTGGTAACCGGATGCCCAATTGGCGGCAACGCCATGAAGGTCGTAAGAGCCATTGAAGAAAACGGCGGAAATGTCGTCTGTTTTGAAAACTGCGGCGGTGCAAAATCGGTTGATGAATTGATTAACGAATACAGTGATGACATTTATCAGGCGATCGCCGACCGCTACTTAAACATTGGCTGTTCCTGCATGACCCCTGATAACAACCGTTTCAAACTTCTGGAACGTCTCTTAGAAGAATATCATATAGACGCTGTTGTTGAAGTCATCCTTCAGGCTTGCCACACCTACAACGTAGAAGCTTACAGTATTAAACGTTTTGTCACTGGAAAAGGTCTGCCGTATATGTGTGTAGAAACTGACTATTCCTCTGCCGATATCGGTCAGCTCAATACCCGCTGTGCAGCTTTTATCGAAATGCTGTAACCCCTTTGAATGACAAAGAAGGACCGTTGGAGAATATTCTCCAACGGTCCTTCTTACTTTTCATAAATTACAAGATAATACAAATCAACCCATTGCAGCCTTCGTTGATGATGCGTTCTATCGTCTCCTGCATACGGATCCTCGCATCAGCAGGCATCCGGTAAAGCTTGTTGTGCAGTCCTTCATTGACCAGCTCATGCAGGGATTTTCCGAAGATGTTGCTTCCCCAAATCTTCTGCGGATCATCCTCAAATTCCTGAAGCAGGCTCATCACCAGTTCCTCCGACTGCTTTTCACTGCCTACGATGGGACTGACCTCGGTGGTAATGTCCGCGCGCATCATATGGATGGACGGTGCGGAGGCTTTGAGACGCACGCCATAGCGTCCACCCTGCTTGACAATCTGCGGTTCCTCCAGCGAAAGCTCTTCCAGTGACGGCATCACAATGCCGTAGCCGGTCGCAGAGACTTCCTCAAGCGCACCCTTGACCTTGTCATATTCCTTTTTGATGCGCGCAAGATTGCACAGACACGGCAGCAAGCCTTCTTCTCCGCCGATATCCAAGCCGGTCGTTTCCCCAAGGATATCATAGAACAAATTCGGCTGCACGGTGATGGAAAGCATCACCCTGCCCTGACCTAAATCCATTCCAGTGATCTGCGCCTGTGCAATCTGTTCACATTCCTCAATTTCCTGCAATTTATCGGCAACATGATTGATGCAATGTATCTCTCCGCAGGCTTTGCAGATTGCCGCATACAGCGCATCCTTGAGCCAGTGTCCCTGCTGAAGCGAAAGGATCCACCGCGGAATATTGACCTTGATTTCCTTGACCGGAAATTCCATCAGCACATTGGAAAGGATCTGCTTAATATCTGCTTCGGTTAAATCCAGACAGTTGACGGCAAGCACCGGAACCCCGTACTTCTGCTGCATCTGCTCGGACAAAGCCTTCGCCTGTGCAGTCGCGGGATACTGGCAGTTGAGCAATACGGCAAACGGTTTCTCCAATTCCTGCAATTCACGGATGACGCGTTCCTCTGCTTCCTCATACTCCTCCCTTGGAATGTCGCTGATGGAACCATCGGACGTCACCACCAGACCGATGGTGGAATGTTCCTGAATGACCTTCTGCGTTCCGATTTCCGCTGCCATATTAAACGGGATCTCCTGCTCAAACCACGGCGTCATCACCATGCGCGGCTGTTCGTTTTCAACATACCCCAAAGAACTTGGTACAATATAGCCCACGCAGTCAATCATGCGGATATTCAGCTGTGCATTTTTGTCCAGCGAAATTTTCACGGCTTCTTCTGGAATGAATTTTGGCTCGGTAGTCATAATGGTTTTCCCTGCCGCCGACTGCGGAAGTTCATCCACAGCGCGCTCTCTGGAAAACTCGCTCTCTATGTTCGGGATGACCAGATTCTCCATAAATTTTTTGATAAAGGTGGATTTTCCCGTTCGGACAGGACCCACAACCCCGATATAAATATCGCCGCCGGTACGTTCGGCAATGTCGCTGTAAATATTGCGGCTATCCATCTGCTGTCACTCCTTTTTATTGATCGTTTTATTTCTCAAATCTCCATCAGTTCATCAGAATCGGGATCAGCAGCATTTCCCGTTTGGAAATGTCCGCGTCCTGACCTAATTCCAGCTGACTGTTTGCTTCCATCACCGACTGCATCCCTGTATGATAACGCTTTGCAATCTCCCACAGATTTTCTCCTGCATCCGCATAATAAATCGTCAGCGAGCAGCCATCCTCTCGCTCGACCGGTTTACTTTCATCGACAGTGATCCCTTCCATCACACTGCATCGTCTCAGTTGACAGATACAACCCCTGATCAACACCTCGCATCTGATTTGCAGCGCTGTGTTTCCTCTGCTGTAATCGAAGCCGATCACCGAAGCGTGCGGACAAAACAGCAGCTTTGCCTGCATATCAACGCTGTTGATGTCACCGCTAATTGGAAATTCACATTCCATCTGCTCGGTCTTATCATAAAACTGTATGCTGCCGTCCTTGTCGGTCGCAAGCATACACAGATTGAGGTCAAGCTGCAAAACAGCCTTCTTTCCGCCGTTTTCTTCTTCAAAGCGAACCGAACTGCCGGACACCGTTCCCCAGCCGCTGATGACATTGTCGATGCTGTCGGGCAGTTCAATCTCCCCTTTATACATACAGTGCTTTTCCACCGATTCAATCAAACTCAAAAAACTCATCGAGCGGCTGTGTCCCTCGCACTCATACCGCGTAGAATAGCAATCGTCCGCAACCGAAATTTCCATCTTGCGGCAAACCTGCGCCGTCACCGCTACCTGCGCCTGCAATTCAAAGAGGGTGTTCTCCCCATCCTGGTCCGCCTTCGGCGACAGCTCATATTCGCACACCTCATAGCCTGCCGAGCAAATGCAGGCGTCATCCGCACCTGGTGCATCCACCACACCGCTGATGGGCAGCACATATTCCATCTGCTCCACATCACATCCGTTTGCGGCATTGTCCGCACTGTAAAGCGCAGTGATGCGCAGTTCGCCCTTCGTCACGATTTTTCCAGAGATCAGCTTATGGTCAAGCATCACCGCACACACCCGAGATGTAACCATGCTGCGCACCGACGGTTTTCCTGCGGCAAGTTCCAATTCTTCGTTCACATGAATCAGTTCCCGAACCTGTGTAACAAAGCCGTTTTGTTCCAACACTTTTTTATGCAGCTGGATGCCCATTGGATTTCCTGTATCGTCGGCAGCGTCGGTAATGACCTGTTCTTCGCCTGTGCTGATGACACACAATTTATGGCTGAGCGAGGCGCGCAGTTCGATTCTTCTCTTGCTGACCGCCCGACAGTTGCAATAGGAAGAATCTGCCGTATCAAATACAAGCACTTCATTCGCTTCATTTTTTAAGTCGATCGTCTTGGTGTAGGGAAGCTTGCAGTCAATGCTTCTCAACCGCAGCTCTCCGCCGGCGCTGTCCTCGCCAAGATACAGCACACTGACGCTGCATATTCCTTCTATTGTCAGCTGTCTGCCTTGGGTATGGGAGGACTTCACACAGCTGTTGAGCGAACATTTTAAAATTTTCACAATATCAGGGCAGTAATCAGGCAGAATCATATCCGCCTCCAACGGCACCTCAGCCGTGGAATCGAACACGGTTTCGTTGACGCAAACTGCCTGCCTTGTCGCATTACATTCCATACTGATGACCTCTCTTTCTTTTTCCGGCAGCGGTCAGTTTGGTTCCGTCTGCCTGTGCGCCGAAGCCATGCGGCGCGTTTCAGGAATTTGTTTTCTCTACACAATGGTATGAGAGCGTTGTCCGTAATATGCAAACGATTGCAAGGTTTGCCAAGGTATGCTATACTGAAAAAAAGACAAAAAAGGAGGATTTTTTATGAAAGACCTGAAGGTATTTATCGACTGTACCATTTTGACGCTGACCGTTTATCTTGCGTGTCCTATTCTGATTTTCGGTCTGCTGAGCACCGATATCGCTTCTGTTTCACTGTTTCTCATTTACCCTATCGTCTGCCTTGTATGCGGCGCTTTTTGCGGCGGCAAAAACGGGATTCAGCTTCATTATCCTATTTGCGCCGCTGTGATGTTTATTCCGATCATGCTGCTCTTTTTTGATTCCAGCATCTGGTATTTTATCCTGATTTATTTTGGTTTTGCGCTGGGCGGCATTTTTCTCGGATATCTTTACGTCTTTTCCGCCAAAAATCATAAAAACAAAAAACTGATGAAATAAGTTACAAAGTTTTTGATCGAACTTTTGCAACCATAAAGTTTTTGATCGAACTTTTTTCAAAAAGTTCGTGGGTTTCCAAAGGGCAAAGCCCTTGGTCTCTCGCCGCAGCGAGAGAAACTCCCAAAAATAAATAATCAATAAAATCGTGTGAGGCACAAATGCTGTTTCGATGTATCTGTGCGACAGCACACCGCGTTAGCGGCTGATGAAAAATATAATAAAAAATCATCAGGGACATAAAAGCTGTTTCGGCGTACCTGTGCGGCAGCACACCGCGTCAGCGGCTGATGAAAAATATAATAAAAAATCATCAGGGGCATAAAAGCTGTTTCGATGTACTTGTGCGGCAGCACACCGCGTCAGCGGCTGATGAAAATATAAAAAATAAAAACGTGTGGGACTGGATGCCCGTCTTATGATTTCCGCACGGGTGTACGTTTTTTCAGAAAGGAAAAAATAAAATGAAGGGTATTCTCTCATTGTGATACGTGCATAAGGCTCCCTTGTGTAAAGGGAGCTGTCAGCGAAGCTGACTGAGGGATTGTTTTGCTGCAGTATCTGATACACACACAAACATTTCACGGAAGTGCACAAAGAAAGCATGGCAATCCCTCCGTCTCGGCTCACGCCGAGCCACCTCCCTTTACACAAGGGAGGCTT
>CAMNVW010000113.1 GCA_946563605.1 uncultured Clostridia bacterium
CGAACGCTCCAGCAGCTCCAAGGATATTTTAAAGCTGATCGACACCATTCAAGCCGCGACCGATAACGCCGCTCCATTTGGTGAATAGCATCGTCTGCATCCGATTTTGACAAATTTTTCTTCCCATGTATGGTATGCTCTATTTCGATGAAGGTTTTGTGTTTATCACAAACACCATCACGCACAGCATTGTGCTGGGGAGGGAAGTTTAAAATGAAATCTTTTTTTACACTGTTAATGATCGTTTCGGTGCTGTCGGCGGTCTCGCAAAGTCCCGGCTATACACAGCGCACGTCCGAACCGCCCGTACAGACAACCAGCCAGACCGAGCAAAGCTTGGAATCGGCTGCCAAAAGCTGCGCGCAGTCATTTCTGCTGTTGTCCGATCCGCTGCTTTAATCTATCAATCGCAAAGAGCCGCATGAAAGCAAATGAACTTTCATGCGGCTCTTTTTGTATTTGGGACAAAAAATCCCCCGTCTTACAGACGAGGGAAATCATAACTCACCAATGCTATTTTGTATTTGACTTTTTCTTGATGACCTTTTTGTCCGAATTTTTTTGGCTGACGATCTGTACATCGTCGTCATCTTTCTTTTCGGGTTCCGGTTCCGGTGCTTTTTCTACCGCTACATATAGCAAAACCGTATCGCTGCCATTTTTTTTAAGCGGTGTTCCTTCCGGTGGATCGGTGCGGAATACCTCTCCCGATAAAACCGAGGTGTTTTCACCCTCGATGATTTTATACTGCTTGCCCATGCTTTCCAGCAGCTTGATTGCCTCATCCGCTTTTTTGCCGACCAGCTGCGGCAGCGGTTCATTTTCGGAACCCTTGCTGACATACAGCGTCATGCCGGACTTGCGCTCCAGCTGTGTGCCGGAGGACAAGGTTTGGGAAAAGATGATTCCTTCTTCAAATTCCTCGTTGTACTGCTCGACCGTCTCAAAACGGTACCATTGTTCATACTTGCTGTCGGAAAGGACATCCGATGCTTTTCTGCCCACAAAATTTTCTACCTTGTGCGTTTCCTCCTGCTTCGGTGCGGACTGCGTCGTCTCCTGCTCAGGATTTTGATTCTGTGAATCGTTGTTCACATTGTCCCACGAAAAATCTCTGGAAAAAGCCTCCCATGTATCGCCAAAATAGCGGTACATTCCCGGCACGCCCACCACCAGCACCATCAGCACCACCACCATGGTGACAACGGTGTACACGCGGTTGGATTTGACCGCCGTCTTTTCCTGCGTGGTATCCAAATGAACCGTTGTCTGGTTGCCGGTATCCTCCACCCGAAATACCGCTGTGTTTGAGGAAACCGTCTCGAGCATCTTTCCGGTCAGGGTGTCCATATTTTCATAACGCTTTTTCGGGTCGAGCTTCATCGCCTCCCAGAGAGCCTCCGAAAGATTTTCGGCGATATCCTCGTCTATTTCGCTCGCTAAACGCAGTTTATCTTCCTGTAAACGCTCCTTGGCGCTCTGCGGAACAATGCCGGTCAGCACACGGTAGGTGACTGCCGCCATCGCGTAAACATCCGTTTCTGTTCCGATCCAACATTCTGTCTTGTACTGCTCCGGCGCCGAATAGCCCGCAAATAATTCCGCATCCAATTCCCCCTGTAAGCTGCACGCCTCCAAAAGAGAAAAGCCGGTCAGATAGGGATTACCGCTTTGATCGAGCAAAATATTTTTAGGACAGATGCCTTGATGGATAATTCCTCTTTTGTGCAGATTCGACAGCGCGTTATACAGCGGCAGCAGATATTTCTTCGCGCTGCACCAGTTTTCTCTGCCGCCGCAGAGCCGTTCTTCCAGCGTCGTCAGCTCGCGATGTTCGCTGACGGCATACACCGTCGCGTTTTGTTCCAGCACCTGAATAATCGGCAGCAGACATTCGTTGTCCTTTGCCTGCGCTAAGGTGCGGTACAGATCCATAAACGACGCCCGAAAATACTTGAACTTGGTGGCGCTGCATGGCACCGGTTCCACCGTCACGCCGTCCGCACACCGCCTTGCCAGATTCCTTGGAAAAAACTCCCGAATCTCCACCATATCTCCGATGATGCTGTCCTTGGCAAGATAGGTCGCACCTTCCCCGTTTCGGGAAAGCGTCTTAATAATGCGGTACTCCCCGATGGGGCAATCCGCCGCAAGCAGCCGGTCGTGTTGAGAACAGGCGTTCCCATCGTCATTGGACGATATTCTTTTGTTTTCTTCCATATCCTGTCCTCACCTCCGACTCCTATCAATGTAGTATTACTATAACAGCATTGTGTCCGCTTGTCAAGATACAGACACTCAATCATGCGGAAAAATGTCCTGTTTTTCATATTTTTTTACAATTGGCGCTTTGCTTTTCCAATGTCTTTTTTCAGATTTCATTCGCGCAGATTTGCTTTTGGCTGTACAGATAATCCTCCAGAAAGATTTGTGAAAGGACCGCTTCTTTGATATCCAAACAGCGCATCACGGTTTCCAGGATCATCAGCTGGCAAAATACCTTTTGCGGAAATTTTCCGCCTGCCTGCTCCAATGTTCCCAGCCACCGCAGAGAGGGATTTCTCAGCGCGCGGAAGATGGGCGCAAAGCTTTCGCGCTCGATGCAGATGGTTTCCGAAACGCGGTTCTCCGCCCCTGACATCAGCAGGATAAATTTTGCCGCCGCATCCAAGCCTGCCGCCTGTATCCGTTCGGCGCCGTGTTCATGTACCAGCGGCAGCCTTTCCAAAATCGCCTTGATTTCCTGACGCATCTGTTCCTCCTCCACCCGATCGGGAATTATCTTTCCGCACGTCTGCCATAAAATGCGCCATCCCAGCGGAAAGCTCTCCTGCAAGTTCTCCCCTTTCCGGCAGGAAAATAACTGGGTGCTCAGATCCGAGCTGTACATTCCGATTTCGCAGACACTTTTTCCCTGCTCCGCCGCACACGCCTGCACATTCATCGCAGCGCTCGCCGCGCGCAGCTGTTCCGCGCCGGAAACCGCATACACCGCCGTGTGAAGCTCCCTTTCCAGATATTCCCTCAACTCCGGTTCTTCATAGCGCAAAAGCCCATATCCAAAGCAGAAGATTTCCGCGCACAATAATTCCTGCGCCGTTTTCATCAGTCGCTGTGCCGCCGACAGGATTTTGGCGCAGTCAGCTTTCCCATCCTTGTTCAGAAAATCCTCCTCAAGCTGCTTGCGGTACAGACAGAACGACGACGCGCCGTCCTGTGTTTCTTCCACTGACAACACCATGCGGTCGCTGTACAAACCGATTTTTGCCCTGCGCCTTCTCTCAAAATCTTTCATCATCTTTATTTTTCCTCCTGCAAGGTATTTTCTTCTGTTTAGTTTTCCCGTCTGCCCTTTCTTTAATCAAATTTGGATATTTTCATTCCGGCTTTCCTGTGGTATCATCAACATATCACTTTTTATTTTTACTGCAAGGGAGTTACAAAAACATGAACGTCCTGTTGACCGCACTCAACTCAAAATATATCCATACCAATCTTGCTGTGCGTTATCTGCACGAATTTGCCGCACAGCGCGGATATCCCTGCACGATTGCCGAGTACACCATTAACCAGCACCTGCCGGATGTCCTTGACGAAATTTACCGCCAGTTGCCCGATGTGCTGGTGCTTTCCTGCTATATTTGGAACATCGAAATGATGCTAGACCTCGCCGAGGAATACCGCCGCATCTGTCCTGAAGTAAAAATCATCGCCGGCGGACCGGAGGTCAGCTTCAACGGCGCCGAGATTCTGCGCGCGCATCCCGCTTTTGACGCTGTTTTATGCGGAGAGGGTGAGACTGCCTTTTTGGAATATATGCAGTATCTTCATGGGGAACGCAGTATCCACGATGTCCATTCGCTGGTGTGGAAAAATGCAGAGGGTGAAATCACTGCGAATCCGGTTGCTGAACCGCTCGACATGGCGCAGCTGCCCTTCCCCTATCCCGATTTGGAAACGCTTTCCGACCGCATCCTCTACTTTGAATCCATCCGCGGCTGTCCGTTCCGATGCAGCTACTGTCTTTCCTCGGTAGCCGGTCGGGTGCGTTACCTGCCTCTGGAACTCACCTTCCAGCGCCTGCAAAAATTTCTTGACGCGCGGGTGCGGCAGGTCAAATTTGTGGACCGCACCTTCAACTGTTCCAAAGAACACGCGATGGCGGTCTGGAAATATCTTGCGGCGCACGACAACGGCGTCACCAACTTTCACTTTGAACTGACTGCCCACCTGATCGACCGCGAGATGATTGATTTTCTGAAAACGGTGCGCAAGGGTCTGTTCCAGTTTGAGATTGGCGTGCAGTCCACCAACCCCGACACCATTCGGGAAATTCGCCGCACCACCGACACCGAGCGCCTGCTGGAAATCTGCCGCGAGCTTGACCAGCCCAAAAACATCCACCTGCACCTCGATTTGATTGCCGGTCTGCCGTATGAGGATTTTCACAGTTTCGGCCGCAGCTTCGACACCGTGATGCAGATTCGTCCCCAGCAGATGCAGCTTGGCTTTTTAAAGGTGCTGAAAGGCTCGCACATGGCGCAGGCTGCGGAGAGCTATGGGCTTGTGTACAGCAAAAAAGCGCCGTTTCAGGTCATCCGCACCAACTGGCTTTCTTACAGCGAACTTCTTCGCTTAAAGGATATGGAGTCGGTGGTCGAGGATTACTACAACAGCGGATTGTTCCAGACGCAGATAAGCTGGATGCTCGACCAGGAAGAATCCGTCTTTTCCTTCTTCCTGGATTTTGGACAGTACCGCGTTGAAAACGGACTGCGGCTGATTCCGCAATCCATCGAGAACCGCTGCACCACCTTAAAGGAATACTATTTTGCGCGTTATCCCGAACGCTCCACCCAGCTTGCGCTGCTGAACGATCTTTGCCTGTTTGATTTTTGCCTGCACGGCAAACCAAAGAAGCTGCCGGAATGGATCAGCACCGAGCAGAACCTTGCCTATAACGAAAAGATTCGTGCCTTTTACCGCAACGAAGAATTGCTTACCCGATTCTTCCCGAGCGCTGACGCCGCCGATTCCAAGCAGCTCGCGAAGCAGATTGCAAAGCAACTTGCTTCGCAATCGCACATTCAGGTGTTTGCTTACGATGTGCGCACCTTACAGCGCAAACCAACTGCGCTGCTGTTTGACTACCATGACCGCGACTTGCTGGGCAACGCACACTATATTGATGTCAGCGACTTGATATTCGACCTTCGAGAAAGTCGGTAGCTTTTCTTTAGGGGGATTCTTCCCTTACCCCCCGAGATTCTATTTCGGTTTCAGCAAACCGATAAACTGTTTGTGGGGGTCGCAACCCCAAACCCCCATTTTTATGTGGGCTGATTGCGCCCACACCCCAACGTCCTTTTGTTTAACGACAAAAGGACGCAAAAACGTTTTCAAGACCTAGGTCTTGAAAATCCCTATGAAGGGGGACACC
>CAMNVW010000114.1 GCA_946563605.1 uncultured Clostridia bacterium
TGACAATCCCTCCGTCACGGCTACGCCGCGCCACCTCCCTTTGCACAAGGGAGGCATGACAATCCCTCCGTCACGGCTACGCCGCGCCACCTCCCTTTGCACAAGGGAGGCTTATACAAGAACAGTCCCAGCAGACATTACTGCCGGGACTGAAACTGTGTTTTACTTTTAAAATGGGAAGGAGTTTATTTGATGACGACCCCTAAAAAGGAAGTCAGTTCGATTGCCTGCTGCGTGGTGACGATTGCGCCTTTGAGGTCGTTGATGCTGAGCTTTAAGCCGCCGATTTCGCAGCTGCGCAGGTCGATGCCGTTGAGCGAGGTATGCAGAAGCTGGATCCGCTTCATATCGCAGTCGGAAAACTGCGCCGGTTTTAGCTGCATTTCGCTGAAGTCCGCTTCCTCCAGTGAACAGCTCTCCAGCAGCACATTTTTGAGCTTTGCACCGGCAAGGGAAGCGTAACGCAGATTGCAGTTCAGAACAGAGGTGTTCTGCAAAAGGGAATGGCTCAATCCTGTTCCCATCAGCTTGCAGCCGCGCAGAATCAGCCGTTGAGCGGCAAGGTCGTGCAGCTCGCAGCCGGAGAGGTTGCAGTTTTCCATCACCACATCCACAAAGGAAAAATCCGTCATTCGGCAGTCGAAAAACTGGCAATTCCGAAAAAGACAGTTTTTAAATTCCATGCGGCTGTCCTGATAGTTTTCTAAGATCTGGTCTTGATAGAGGGTGTTTTTGATTTCATCTTCATCAGCCTGCCGCGCAAGAATCATGTCATACAGCAGATTTCCGCTTTCCAGCACAGCAGAGATTTGTGGCTGTTCTATTTTCATTGGTGGCTTCCTCCTTGAGCACTGCATTTTGTGTTTTTACAAAAACACAAAATGCCCATGTCGTTTACTGTTGGATTTCATCCAACATCCTCTTCAGCGCGCGCAGAAAATCCTCGTCCTGTTCTTTGGTGCGCTTGTGCGGTCCCTTTGTGCGTCCGCCTGCCATCCGCACTTTTTTGGCAACATGACGGGTAAAAAGCAGCGTGTCCATGTTTTGCTCAGAATAGACCAATCCGTTTTGATTGAGCGCGCGTCCACCTTTTGCAAGCACCATTGCCGCAAGTCCGTAATCCTGTGTTACCACGAGGTCGCCCGATTTCACCAGATTGACCAGCTTGAAATCGGCGGAATCACTGCCTTTTTCGACGGTGATGACCTGCGCATCGGTGCGGTTGAGGATGTGGGAAGTATCGGTAATCAGGATAACTTCGAGATTTTGTCGAGTGGCTTCTCTGACGATGAGGTCAGTGACCGGACAGGCGTCGGCATCAACAAGAATTTTCATGGAGGGACATTCCTTTCATAGATGGTAGAACAATCTTTTCAGGGCAAAGCACAAAGGCGAAACCAGGAGAGGCGGTTTCGCCTTTGTGCTTGTGAAATAAAACAAAAAAAGGAGAAAGTATATAAAGAATCAGTAGATTTCAAAAATGAGGAAAGATATAAGATAAAATGTATCTTTAGTTACAAAAGTATCTTTCGTTACATATTATATATGGCTTTCTGCGATTTGTCAAGTAAATTTTGTGAGAAATAAAACAGAAAGACCTCATCCTTACCAAGGATGAGGTCTTTCTGTTTTTTGGGACAAATAGTCCCAAAAAAAGTTTAAATTTTCTCAAAAGTAATGGTGCAGTTTGCAACCGTCGAAAACTTCCCACTGGGAACTTTTCGAGGAAAGCCTGTGCAAATCGGCAGTTTGTGAAAACCCTTTCTATCGCAAAGGGTTTTCACATTTTCCTAAATGCTCCTGACGATAAAAGTCTTTCGAGCTCTGCGGAGTATGACCAAAGGCAGAGCCTTTGGTCTGGGTTTTGGACGTTGTCCAAACCCGGCAATTCTTTTGAAAAAAATTGAGTAAAACTTTTTGTTTTGCTCAAACGAGCGAAGCCGGAGGCTAAGCGACCTGCGCGAGAGCGAGAGTTGCAAATTTATGCTTAACCGACAACGCGAATCGGGTGCAGGCTCAGCCTGCTATTTGGTACCGAAGATACGGTCGCCGCAGTCGCCAAGACCTGGAACGATGTATTTGTCGTCGTTGAGCTTCTCGTCCAATGCAGCGCAGTAAACCTGAACATCAGGATGTGCGTCGGTCAGTGCGGTTAAGCCTTCCGGTGCAGCGATGATGCACATGAATTTGATGGAGGTAGCACCGCTGTCTTTGAGCATCTGAATTGCGGCAACAGCAGAACCGCCGGTAGCCAGCATTGGGTCAACAACGATAACTTCACGCTCGTTGATGTCAGATGGCAGCTTGCAATAGTAGGTGACTGGCAACAGAGTTTGTGGGTCGCGGTACAAACCGATGTGACCTACCTTTGCAGCAGGAACCAGAGAAAGAACACCTTCGAGCATACCGATGCCCGCGCGCAGGATCGGAACAAATGCGAGCTTTCTGCCTGCGATGATCTTTGTCTTTGCGATGGATACAGGTGTTTCTACTTCGATCTCTTTCAGAGGAAGATCACGTGTAGCTTCATAGCACATCAACATGGAAACTTCGCTTACCAGTTCACGGAACTCTTTCGAGCCGGTGTTTTTGTTGCGGAGCAGAGAAATTTTGTGTTGAATCAGTGGATGGTCAAGAATCATAGGAGTCATAATGATCGAATCCTTTCATGTTCAAAATGGAATATGATGCGGCTTCAAAAGAAGAAGCCAAACTTGCCAATAAAATCACACATCTATTTTACAACAAATTACAAAATAAGAAAATGCTTTTTTGTCTGTTTTCTGGATTTCGGTTGTAAAATCAGCAATTTACTGAAATATCAAAAAATTTTTGAGTTATTTGCCGAAGTTTTCTTCCAGAGCCAGAATCTTGTCAACTCTTCTCTGGTGGCGTCCACCTTCAAATTCGGTATCCAGGAAAGCGTCAACCATCATGCAGGCAAGACCTGCGCCAACAACTCTGCCGCCGAAGCACAGTACGTTTGCGTTGTTGTGCAGACGGGTGAATTTTGCGCTGAAGCAGTCGGAGCAGCAAGCCGCACGGATGCCTTTTACCTTGTTTGCAGCCATCGAGATGCCGATGCCTGTGCCGCAGATGAGGATGCCGTTTTCACATTCGCCGCTGACGATTTTGTCGCAGGCAGCTTTTGCAACGTCAGGATAATCCACCGAGTTTTCATCGTAGCAGCCTACATCGGTGAAAGGAATGTTGCGTTCTTCAAGGTGCTTTTTGATCTCCTGTTTGAGCAGGAAACCGCCGTGGTCAGATCCAATTACGAGCATGGGAATATCCTCCAATAATATAATAAAAATTTTCGTCCACCTTTTTTTTAAGGTGTGGGTTTTTAGGGCAACGCCCTAAATCGCTCATCGCAACGAGCGAAATTCCCCCCAATAACCCAAAATAAATAAAAAATGATAGGGAACCGGAACTTCCGTTTGATACACCTGTACGACAATACAGCTGTACTTTGTGCAGCCCAATGAACATTGTTTCGTAAGTCGAAAGGAGCAAAATACCCTGTTAAAAAAGAAAGGGATAGGGCAGCAGAAGTTCATTGAACTTCCGTGAATTTGGCTTTGCCAAACGCAGAGGTTCGATATCATGGTGTAGTTCCTGTGGTATGGCAGATACGATTGATGTACCTGTGCAGAAGCAGATTATTCTCTTATTTTTTTAAGGAGTGTTTGAGCTGAAGCTCACGCTGTGCCTGCGGCAGTTTGAGATAAACCGGAACGAGCGCCTGCGCCGTAACCGTCTGCATCGCGCCGCTTTCGATGCCGTGCAGGGCGGCAAGCCCTACGCCGTGTGCGTGCTGCAATAATAAATGCTTTGCAGGAACGAACAGCTTTCTTTCAGGGTAAAGCTGTTGCATGGTGTCAAGCACCAGCTGCGCGCCGTCGCCGAGCACCGTGACCAGCGTTTCCTGCGGCAGAGCTGCGAGCTGTTCGCAAAGCTCCTGAGCCATCATGGCACAATCCTCGTGCAGACGCGCCATATGATTGTCTGCGTCGAACCATGCGGTGTAGACCTGTCCGCAGCGCGCGTCCAGCGCCGGACAGATGATACCGCTGCGGTCGTACAGATTATAGGCAAGTCCTTCTAAAGAGGAAACAGGAACGCAGGGTTTGTCCAGCACCTGAGCCATCCCTTTGACAGCAGCAACGCCGATGCGCAAGCCGGTAAAGGAACCGGGACCGACCGAAATCGCAAACAGGTCAATGTCCTGAACGGACATCTGGCTGCAAGACAGCAGCGACTCGACCATCGGCATGATGGTCTGGCTGTGCGTCAGGTGGGCATCGGTGTAAAACTGGGCGATAGGACGGTCATCTTCCAGCAGCGCGCAGGAGGCTGCTGCGGCGGAAGTGTCCATAGCAAAGATAATCAAGGAAAAATCCCCCTTTTAGGAAATCAAAATTTCACGCGCATCAGGATCGGAATCCACCTTTCGGATTTCCACGGTGATGGTGTTTTCCGGCAGAACCGCTTCGATATTTTCGCTCCATTCAATCGCGAGGATGCCGCCGTAATCGAGATAATCAAAAAATCCGGTGGAATAGAGATCCTCGAAGGTTTCAACGCGGTACATATCGAAGTGATACAAGGCATGACTGCCGTTTCCATATTGATGGACAAGCGCAAAGGTAGGGCTGGAAACATGGTCGCTCAGTCCTAATCCGCGGCAAAGCCCGCGTGTAAAGGCGGTTTTGCCGGCGCCCATCGGGCCGCGGTAGGCGATGACATCGCCGGGGTGGAGGGTCGATGCGAATTGAGCGGCAATCTGTTCGGTTTCTTCGGTACTGTGGCTGACATATTTTTTCAAAGGGATGACCTTCCTTTGCTGATGTTTTGAAAATCAAAAACAAAAGTTTTTGATCGAACTTTTTGAAAAAAGTTCGTGGGTTTCCAAAGGGCAAAGCCCTTGGTCGCCCTCCGCAGAGGGCAAAATACCCTCCAAAAATAATATAAAGATTAAAACGATAGAGGCACAAAAGCTGTTTTGATGCTTCGGTACGGGAGTACCGTTTCGCAGCGCGAAACATCTTAAATAAAATAATAGAAATAAAAACGATAGGGGCAGGGAGCAGGTTCTTAGTGGGGAGTCGAGAGGGGGTACCCCTCTCTGTTGGAGGTCTCGGAACCAAAAGGTTTCGAGTACGCTCTTTGTGCCGACAAACTTGTTTGTCTTTTCTTCACAAGAAAGTTGCCGAGGGAGTGGGGCGAGTAGCCCCACAAAAAGTTTCGACTTTCTCAAAAGTAAAAATAGAAACAGTAAAGCATAGTTTAGCTTTAAGTTACTCGAAAACTTCCCACTGGGAACTTTTCGAGGGGAAGATACATTTTGGAATAAGTTTTTGGAACCCCTTTCTCTTACAAAGGGGTTCCAAACCTCCCCAAGGCGCCTGAC
>CAMNVW010000115.1 GCA_946563605.1 uncultured Clostridia bacterium
TGCGGGTTTAGCTCATCTGGTAGAGCGCCACCTTGCCAAGGTGGAGGTAGCGAGTTCGAGCCTCGTAACCCGCTCCATATGGCGACATAGCCAAGTGGTAAGGCAGAGGTCTGCAAAACCTTTATTCCCCAGTTCAAGTCTGGGTGTCGCCTCCAAAAGACCGATTCCAAATAGGAATCGGTCTTTTTTTGTTGTATATGAATAATTTAAAATAAATTTTCATTCTACTGTATACTTTATGTGAAGAATATGATAGACTAATAGTAGGATAAGATTTTGGAATTCCTGGGGGCTTATCTTCATTGGACTTATTGGACTTAATTTGGAGAACCCATGGAAAATCAGGCGGAAGGGCGGTCGTTGTCAAAGGATATTTGGGAGTGTTTCCAACCCCTTTGTGCTGAACAAGGTGGGGGTGATATAGGGTTTGAAACAATGAACGAATATACAGGAAATCTGATGTAATCCCCGAAATCTTCTGAAAAAAAGATAAAAAACGACATATTTTTCAAAAAAGTTTGCCCTAGAATTGGAAAAAATATAAAAAAATCAGAATAATCTAATAGAAAATATACTTTCTGCTATTGCAAAGGTTTGTAAAATATGATAATCTATTTCCAGAAATTTCCAATTATTGGAAAAGTATGGAAAAAAAGACAGGGAGGAACAGTTTGTGGAAGCTAAATTGAAAGTGTTAATTTCCGACGATGATAAAGAATTTTGTGCAAGATGTACCGCAACTTTGCGCGGAAGTGGATTCGAGACAACTGTCGCACCAAAAGACGGTCAGCTGATGCTGGAAATGATTCGTGATTATCAGCCGGATGTCGTGCTGATGGATGTGTTTATGCCGTATCTCGATGCAATCGGTGTTATCAACAAGGTGCGCGAAAAGGGTGGAAATGTTCCGATTTTTATGGTGATTTCTACTTACAGCAATCCGATGCTGGAAAGACAGCTGGTTTCTTTAAACGTAGCGTATTGTTTCCTGAAACCGATTGATCCGCAGCTGGTAGCGGAACGCATCTTCCAGCTGACAGGAAGAAACAGCATGAATAAAAACGATACCATCCAAGGTGTGATGCGCCCGAATCTGGAAGAGATGGTTACGGAAATCATCCATCAAATCGGCGTGCCTGCGCACATCAAGGGTTATCATTATCTGCGCGATGGAATTGTCTTATCGGTGAATGACCCCAATATGATCAATTCCGTCACCAAGCTTTTGTACCCGACCATTGCCAAGATGAATAATACCACTTCCAGCCGTGTGGAAAGAGCCATTCGCCATGCAATCGAAGTAGCATGGGACCGCGGCGATGTGGATGTTCTGAATTCCTACTTTGGCTATACCATCCGCAACAGCAGAGGCAAACCGACAAATTCTGAGTTTATCGCGATGATCGCGGATAAGCTGAAACTCCAGCTGAAGAAAAATCAATCTATGAAATAGGCTGTACATACAAACAAGTTGTACATACAAACAAGTTGTACATACAAACAAGTTGTATATGCAAAAACTCTCCCACCTGACCGATGGGAGAGTTTTTGCATGGGGGAAATAAAGCACAGATATGGACAAAAATCAGAATAAACGGTATACTGAAACAATAGCAAAGAAAGAAATCAATCAATCTGAAAAGAGGATTTGGAATATGGCAAAACCGATTTTGGTCGTTTTAGCTGCCGGAATGGGCAGCCGCTACCATGGATTGAAACAAATTGACCCGATGGGCAAATATGGCGAGAAAATTTTGGATTATTCGGTATATGACGCAAGGCGTGCAGGTTTTGAAACAATTGTGTTTGTGATGAAGCCGGAAATGGAACAGGAATTTGAGGAGAGCGTTGGAAAACGCCTGCGCAAATATGTCGAGGTAAGATATGCTTTCCAGACCATCGATCATCTTCCTGCAAGTTTTGAACTTCCGCAGGGAAGAACAAAGCCTTGGGGAACTGCTCATGCACTGATGTGCGCCGCAGAACAAATCGACGCACCGTTTGCCGTTATCAATGCGGACGATTACTATGGTCCAACAGGATATCAACTGTTGTTCGACCTTTTAAGCCGTGACGAGGAAAGCTGCGCAATGGTGTCCTATCCGCTGTGCAGGACGGTTACAGAGAGCGGACACGTTTCGCGTGGAATTTGCAGAGTGGACGGCGAAAACTGCTTGCAGCGGGTTACAGAGCGCACATGGATCGAATTAAAAGAGGATGGCATCGCTTACAGTGAGGATGAGGGAAAAAACTTCTGTGAGCTTGACCCCAATGTGCCGGTGTCGATGAATTTCTGGGGATTCCCGAAAAGTTTTCTCAAAAGAGTGCAGGACGGATTTCCAAAGTTTTTGGAAACCGCACTTAAAGAGAATCCCATCAAAGCAGAATATTTTTTGCCGTCTGTTGTCAGCGATATGATTGAACAGGAGAACGTAAAGGTGCACGTGATGGAAAGCCGCGACAGATGGTACGGAGTGACCTATCAGCAGGATAAGCCTGCGGTGATGCAGGCGTTTGAACAGATGAGCCGGCAGGGACTTTATCCGCAGCCGCTGTGGGAAGAAAAATAAATGGAGGAAAAGCAAGAATAATGGAACAAGTGTTAAAAGCGTGGAGCAGTATCGGGGAGGTTGTCAGCGCAGAAGCATTTGGAAACGGGCATATCAACAGTACTTATCTGCTGCGAACGCAAACCGAAAAATATATCCTCCAAAAAATCAACACCAACACCTTCCAGGATGTGCAGGGATTGATGAACAATATTTTGCAGGTGACGGAATATCTGCGGAAGCAAATTACTGCTTTCGGCGGTGATGCCACAAGAGAAACGATGCAGGTCATTCGTTGTGACAGCGGCTCGCCTTATTTTACTAATGCGGATGGAAATTGCTGGAGGATGTTTTCTTTCGTTGCAGACAGCGTTTGTCTGAAAAAAGCGCGGACAACGCAGGATTTATTTGAATGTGCGGCGGCATTTGGAAAATTTCAGTATTTGCTGAATCAGTTTCCTGCGGAGAATTTGAGCGAAACGATCCCTCAATTCCACGATACCCTCAAACGCTACCGCGATTTTCAGCAGGCGGTGCAGCAGGATAAGCTGAGCAGGGCAGTTTTGGTGCAGCAGGAAATCGACTTTGTATGCAAGCGCGAACAGGACTGCGGCGTGATGCTCACCATGCAAAGAGAAGGACAGCTGCCGCTTCGAGTAACCCACAATGACACCAAGCTCAACAATGTCTTGCTTGACCAGAACACGATGAAAGGTTTGTGTGTGATCGACCTGGATACGGTGATGCCCGGACTTGCGGCGAATGATTTCGGGGATACGGTGCGTTTTGGCGCAAACGATTGCGCGGAGGACGAACCGGATCAAAGCAAGGTGCATTTTCTGCCTCAGCTGTATCGGGTGTGCGTGCAGGGATTTTTACAGCAGGCAGGGCAGACGCTGACAGAACAGGAAATTTTAACGCTGCCATGGGGCGCAAAACTGATGACGCTCGAATGTGGAATGCGATTCCTGACGGATTATCTGGAGGGCGACCATTATTTTAAAATCAGCCGTCCGCAGCAGAATCTTGACCGTGCGAGAACACAGTTTACTTTGGTGCGCCAGATGGAAGAAAACTGGGAAGAGATGGAAGCGTGTTCTAAGGAATATCTTCTGGAACACCGCCGTTAACAGGATATCCAACGAAATAGAAAGAAGGTTTTTTCATGAGGTACGATCAGGTGATCTATTATCCGCCGTTTGAACGACATTCGCTTTTGATTCAGGTAACAAGCGGCTGTTCCTATAACCAGTGTGCTTTCTGCAATATGTATAAGACGGTAGACTTTGAAATGATCCCGATGAAAGAGATCGTTGCCGACCTGAAGGATGCCGCAGGATATAAGCCTTACACCGAGCGCGTATTTTTGATCGGCGGAGAGCCGCTGTGTCTGCCGTTTGAACAGATGAAGGAAATCTTGCTTCAAATCAAAAAATATCTGCCTTACTGCGCGTGCGTTTCGATGTACGCCTCCATTAAAAATCTGCGCGACAAATCGGTGGAGCAGTTGAAAGAACTGCACCGGTTAGGTCTGGGATTCCTTTACATCGGCTTGGAAAGCGGCAGCGACCGCATTTTAAAACAGATGAAAAAGGGACATACCGCGCAGGAGGCAGTAGAACAGCTGCAAAAGCTCAACGAAGCACAGATTCCATTTAACTCCATCCTGATTTATGGCTTAGGAGGAACCGGCACTGCAAAGGAAAACGCACTTGCCAGCGCAAAGATGCTCAATCAGATTCGCTCGGCGAATATCATTATGATGAACCTGACCGTTTTTCCAGATACCGAGCTGGAAAAATGGTGCAGGGACGGCAGTTTTATTCAGGCAAGCGGCAGAGAACGCATTGAAGAACTGGCGTATCTGCTGGAGGCACTGGAGCTTACCACACCGACCGGATTTTCAACAAGCCACGTTACCAATCCGGTGATGGTGACAGGAACGCTGCCGTATGACAAGGAAAAGATGCTCAACGGCATCTATCAGATGTTGGGTACGGGCAGGGACAGCGATCTGCACGGTATTGTATCGGTGAGCGATGCCGCAGTAGAACGATAGGAAATCTGTGGAGCTGAGTCCTTGCATCCCGTTTTAAAATACTTCCTTCTCCGTACAGGGAAAACCTGTTATCTCTGTAAATTTCTGCTAAAACATTGCCTTACTCTGGAATTAGCGGAAAAATCATGTTATACTGACAGTATCCGGCAATGAATAGACAGATATAGAAAGCAGACGGCATGGCTGTCGGAATTTACGATTGATTACCGAATGGGGAAGGATGTTTTTCATGAACAGGAAAAATGCAAGCAGGATGTTGAAAAGTGCATTGTGTGCTGTGCTGTTGACAGCCTCTGTTTCAGTAATGCCGCTGAATGCCGCGGCTGTACGCATACAGCCAATTGCACAGGAAGGCGTTGTCAACCGCATTTACGGAAGCAGCCAGCAGGAGCAGGAGATTTACCGTGTGGTCAGTCAGGCGGTTTCTGCCGGTGAAAAAACGGTGGATATCCAGCTGAGCAAACCGATTCAAAATCAGGAAAGATTCATCGAACTTTGCAGCAAAGCGGTTTATCAGGTGCGCAGGGATTATCCAGAAAGCTTTTTAAGCAATCACACCGATTTTATTTATTATTACGGTGAAAACGGCTATTACCGCGTTACATATACGTTTCGCTATCTAAATCTTACCGCAGAGCAAAAACAAGAAATGCTTGACGAGGTGGAGCGTATCGTCGCAGAAGGAAAGCAGCAGACCGACAGCACTGTTGAATTGCTGCGCTATTTTCAGGAAACGCTGTGCAAGCGGGTCGAATACGATATGCAGGCAGCAAAAAGCGATTCAG
>CAMNVW010000116.1 GCA_946563605.1 uncultured Clostridia bacterium
GATTTTTTCCATGGTATCCTTAAACATCTGGCGGTCCTCTGCCTTATCAATGGTCAGTGGGTTTGCGCCCAGCAGTTTTACATTGTGCTCTTCCAAGAAGCCTTCTTTTGCAAGCTGCATCGAGAAGGTAAGACCTGTCTGTCCGCCAAGGGTGGACAAAACGCTGTCCGGCTTTTCGATTTCGATGATTCTCTTTACAACATCGATGGTCAGCGGCTCGATATAAACATGGTCTGCCATCGCTTTATCGGTCATGATGGTTGCTGGGTTGGAGTTTACCAGAACGACCTCCAAACCTTCCTGTTTGAGCGCGCGGCAAGCCTGTGTGCCTGCATAGTCAAATTCCGCAGCCTGTCCGATGATAATCGGGCCGGAGCCGATTACCAGTACCTTTTTAATATCCTGTCTTAAAGGCATATTGATCAACCTTTCTTACACTTCAAATTTTTGTCTGCACCGCATTGCAGCGTTCTATCCAATCAGTCCGAGGAATCTTTCATAGATACCGTCGAAATTCTTCTGTCCAAGTTCAGCTTCTGGGATAAACTGTACCGACATCGCCTTCATCTGAGGATATTCCAGACCCTCGCAGGTTTTGTCGTTGGAGTTTATATGGCTGAGAACTGCGTTTTCAGGAATATCTTTTACAATATAGCCGTGGTTCTGGGAGGTGATGAAGGTTCTGCCGCTCTTGAGTTCGGTGACAGGGCAGTTTGCGCCGCGGTGACCGCAGTGCATTTTTTCTACGCTGCCTTCCATGCTCAGCGCCATGATCTGATGTCCAAAATCAATTCCCAGCACCGGAACGCCGGATTTCATCAGAGCCGCTACCGTTTCCTGCGCTGCGTCGATTGCGTTTTCCTGCTGTGCATAATCGGTTCGAATGGTTTCCAAACCTGCGCCGCCGCACAGTACGATTGCATCAGGATTTGTTTCCATGATCTGCTTTTCGGTGTAGCTTGCCGGAACAACGGTAACTTTGCAATCTCTTGCCATCAGCGCTTTGATGATATCGTTGCGGATGCCGTAGTTTACCATGGTAACGCTGTATTTTGCATCCAGCTTTTCAAAGGTGACTTTTTCATTGTAGTTGACCCATACCGGTGTCGGCGGCTGCCATGCCTTGATTTTTGCCATCAGCGCTTCTTTGTTTTCCCGAGGATTGCTTCTGGTGATAAGCGCTTTCTGCACACCGCCGTCGCGCACCTTTCTGGTGATTGCACGAGTGTCCAGATCAAAGATGGCACTGATTTTCTTGTTTTCAAGATATTCGTCGATTCTGCCCTCGCAACGGAAGTTAGAAGGCTGCGCGCACCATTCGCGGATGACCCAGCCTCTTGCGGTCATGCTCTCGTGCAGGTCATTTTCATGGTTGACGCCGTAGTTGCCGGTCAGTGGAAAGGTTTCCACCACAATGTTGTTTGCGTTTGCAGGATCGGTCAGGATCTCCTGAAAGCCCACTACGCTTGTGTTGAACACCAGTTCACCGATCGCATCCTCGCTGCTGCCCAAGCCGTAACCCTCATACACTGTTCCATCTTCCAGCAAAAGCCATGCCTTTTGCGCGTTGTTAAAAATGTCCATACGCTACCTCCATTTTTTCCTCTGGTTTTCTCGTTCTATCTTTACAGAGTGATCTTACCTACTACACCCATGATGTCCTCTTTCATTGTCAGGGCTGCTTTTCTTGCCTGCTGTGCAAAGTCTTTTCCGTCTGTTCCCGCTTTTTTCCATGCGGTCAAAATCGCTCTGGACGAGTTGACGATTGCACCCAAACCGTTTTCATCAAACGCACCTGCTACATCCTTTGCACCGCCGCCCTGTGCGCCGTAGCCTGGAACCAAGAAGAATGTATGCAGCATCTTTTTGCGCATCTCGCTCAGCTGTTCCGGATAGGTTGCGCCGACAACAGCGCCGACTCTCGAATAGCCGTAGTTATTTTCTGTCTGGCTTCCCCACTGTTCGCACATCGCACCCATTGTCTCATAGATGCTCTTGTCGCCGATCTTCTGATCCTGCAATTCGCCGGAGGATGGGTTAGATGTTTTTACCAGCACGAAGATGCCCTTATCCTGCTCGTCGCAGATTGGCAGAAGAGGATTGACGCCGTCGGAACCAAGATAGCCATTGACGGTGAGCATATCGGAACCAAATGCGGAAAGCTGCTTGCCGTTTACTTCGCTTGTGCCGAGGTGTGCCTTTGCATATGCCTGCATGGTGGAGCCGATGTCGTTTCTCTTGCCGTCCATAATGACGATCATGCCTTTTTCCTGTGCATATTTGACGGTTTCATGCAATGCCCACATTCCCTGCCAGCTATACAGCTCATAATAAGCTGCCTGCGGTTTGATTGCCGGAACAATGTCGCAGATTTCGTCAATGATTGCTTTGTTGTACTCCAGAATTGCCTGTGCCGCCGCGTCAAAGGTATCGCCGTACTGCTGGAACTTTTCCTCTTTGATGTGCTGTGGAATATAATCCAGCAAAGAATCCAATCCTACGACGCTTGGGTTTTGCATCTGCGCAATCTTTTCAATCAGTCTTTTCATGGTTTTGGTTCCTCCGTTTTTTCTGTCTTGATTTATCGAAAACATTTAAAGTTCAAATACGGTCTTTCCGCCCAGAATGGTTTTGATCACTCTGCCGGTCAGTTCTAAGCCGTCAAACGGTGTATTTCTGCTCTTGCTGTGGAAGTTTTCCGCTTCTACCGTCCAGGTCATCTCCGGGTCAAACAGCACGATATCCGCCAAACTTCCCTGTCGGAGCGTTCCGCCTGGCAGTCTCATCAGATTTGCCGGATTGGTGCTCATCAGCTTCACCAGATCCAGCAGGCTCATTCCGCACTGATGAACCAATACGGTGCAGGCTGCCGCAAAGCTTGTCTCCAAACCGACGATACCGTTAGGTGCTTTCAGGAAATTTTCCTTTTCATTTTCTGCATGAGGCGCATGGTCGGTGACGATAGCATCGATGGTGCCGTCCAGAACGCCTTCTACGATGGCTTCGCAGTCCTCCTGTTCCCGCAAAGGAGGATTCATGCGGAAGTTGGCGTTATAACTTAACAGCAGCTCATCGGTCATCATCATGTAGTGCGGTGCGGTTTCACAGGTGACCTTTACTCCCCTTGCCTTTGCCTCACGGATCAGCTGTACCGAACCTTTTGTGCTGACGTGCGCAATATGAATCGCAGTGTCTGAGCTTTCCGCCAGAACGATTTCCCTCGCGGTGATGCTGTCCTCGCTGGCACGGTCCATTCCCTTTATGCCGAGCGTTTTGGAAATCCTGCCCTCGTTGATGATGCCGCCGTCGATGATGGTCAAATCCTCGCAATGGCTGATAACCGGAACGCCTGCTTCATAGGCTGTCTTTAACGCTTTGAGCATCATGCCGCCGTTTTCCACCGGACGGCCGTCGTCGCTGACTGCTACTGCACCACAAGCGTGCATCAGCGATATATCATTGAGCTCTTTGCCAAGCATTCCCTTGGTGATGGAAGCGATGGGATAAACTCTTGCATCAGCATCCTTTGCCTTTTCCAAAATATAGGAGAGCACCTCTTCGCTGTCGGTGACCGGCTTGGTGTTCGGCATACAGCAAACGCCTGTCACACCGCCGGCAGCTGCCGCTGCACACCCTGTCAGAATATCCTCCTTGTGGGTAAATCCCGGGTCGCGCAGATGCACATGAATATCCAAAAATCCAGGTGCTGCACACAAACCTGCCGCGTCGATGACCTTTGCGCCCTCTGCAAGCTTTGTATTCGCAATTCCTGCGCCTACCTTCGCGATTCTGTCGCCCTCCACCAGAATGTCGCCGACAAAATCAACCGGCGGTTGACAGGACGGATCCAAAATCCTTGCGTTGGCAATCAAAAGTTTTTCCACGCAAATCCCTTCCTTTCTTATTTTCGTTGACCGAATCTATTTTAAAAATTACTACTATTCTTTTTTCTCGTCCGTTTCCACACAGATCATCACCTGATCTTCGCCGTCGCGTTCTTCCACAAGAACCTTTACAAATTCGTCGCGCGAGGTCGGCAGATTTTTTCCCACATAGTCCGCCCGAATCGGCAGTTCCCTGTGACCTCGGTCGATAAGCGCCGCCAGCTGGATACTCTGCGCGCGTCCGCGCTGCAACAGTGCATCCATCGCCGCGCGAACGGTTCGTCCTGTATAGATCACGTCATCCACCAGAATGATCTGTTTATCTTCGATGGAAAACGGCAGGTCTGTTTTGTCCTCTTTGTTTTCTCCGTTTCTATTGTCGTCACGGTAGGCAGTGACATCCAGATAGCCAACCTGGACAACCGTTCCTTCCAGTTCGGAAATCTTTTTGGCAATCCGCTGCGCAAGCTGTACGCCACGGGACACAATCCCAATGATATACAAATTTCCTGCACCCTTGTTGCGTTCGATAATCTCAAAGGAAATTCTTGTAATTGCCCTCGACATGGCTTTTGAATCCATGATCTGAGCTTTTTGAACCAGCATATCCAGTCCTCCCTTCGTGTGCATTTCAAATGGAAAGCAATTTATAAAAAAAGCTGTCTGCGCCCTTCGGCAGCAGACAGCAGGTTGTTACCAATTATTCGGAATATCATGCGGAAATTCCTCAAATATTCCTCTGGAGATATCCTCCAGTATTTCGGAGAATACACCTCAAAATATGGTTTACCCTATCAAACTACCTTGCCAGCCTCACAGGACCGTCTTAAAGGAATCGCTCTTAGGATGATTCTATAACAGGATGTTTATTTTCAAGGATAAGTATACCGAATTTTTTTTCGGATGTCTAGTGCTGATACGTCAAATATTGTGCAAATATCTGCTTTTTTTTAGTCATCCTGATGAAGCCGTTCTTTTGTGCGCCCTGTTTAGAAGGACAAATCCTCTTCTTCAGCCTCGTATTCATCTTCAAACTCGTCATAATACTCATCGTGAAAATCATCGTGCAGCAACTGTCTGCTGCGGCGATGTTTATGCTCCTTAATGTAAAGGTCGAGCGCCTTGTTCAGTTTAAACAAAACCGAAACCGATTTCACGCAGATGATCACAAGCATTGCCGCCAATGCTGCTGCGGCAGCGGTAGCAGCGAGCACAGAGGTTTTCTGGTCTTTCAGTTTATCAAAATGGGTCATAGAGATCCTCCTTCATAAAGTTTCCGCAAACATCATAAGTCATTCTGTTTTTCAATATTATATCATTTTTCTTCTCATAGGGCAAGAACGTTTTCCTGTTTTTCCAGCAAAGATTGTCAATAAAAGTTTTGTCAACTTTTTCAAAAGTTGCGAGGTGCAGGAGCA
>CAMNVW010000117.1 GCA_946563605.1 uncultured Clostridia bacterium
GGGGGCAAGGGGGTGGCAACCCCCTAAAAAGAAAAGCTTCTGACTTTTCGAAGTTAATATTTCTTCAATTCTTCGTACAGCTTTTGCAAAGCTTTGCCGCGGTGGCTGATCTTATCCTTTTCCTCGCCGGAAAGCTGCGCAAAGCTCTTTTGACCCACATAAAAAATCGGGTCATAGCCAAAGCCGCCGTCTCCTGCCGGCTCATAGCCGATCGTTCCTTCGCAGACGCCCTCGCAGTCAAGAATCTCATCCTCCGACAGCACGCAGGTGATATGCGCCGCAAAACGTGCGGTGCGCTTTTCATCCGGTACGCCGGAAAGCTCCCCGATCAGGCGCTTGTTTCTTTCGGTGTACGGCACGTCTTCCCCATAATACCGCGCAGAATAAACGCCAGGTCTGCCGTCGAGCGCATCCACGCAAAGTCCGCTGTCATCCGCTACGGTCGGCAGTTTGGTTGCGTGATAAACCGCCAGCGCTTTCAGGCGCGCGTTTTCGGCAAAAGTCTTACCTGTTTCCTCCACCGAAATGCTGACGCCTGCCTGCTTTTGGCTGATGACCTCGATGCCGAGCGGTTTTAGTATGCGCTGAAATTCGACCACCTTGCCCTGATTATTGGTTGCCAGCACCAGTTTCATGCTTATTCATCCTCCCCGTCTGCATCCTGTTCCTTGTCGGTTCCTGCAAACAGCGCTTCCACAAATTCTTTCGAGCGGAACGGCTTGAGGTCATCGATCTGCTCTCCCACGCCGATATATTTGATTGGGATGTTCAGTTCCTCTTTGATGCCGATGACCACACCGCCGCGCGCTGTTCCGTCCAGCTTGGTCAGAATGATACCGGTAAGACCGGCAGCCTCCTGAAAGAGCTTCGCCTGATTGAGCGCGTTCTGACCGGTGGTGGCATCCAGCACCAGCAGCGTCTCTTTTGCACAGCCCGGCGCTTCCCTTTCAATGACGCGCGCGATTTTGGAAAGCTCGTCCATCAGATTTTTCTTATTATGCAGTCTGCCTGCGGTGTCACAAATTACCACGTCACAGCCTCTTGCCTTGCCTGCATTGACTGCGTCGAACACAACCGCCGCAGGGTCGGAGCCTTCCTCATGCTTTACAAGCTCCACCTGTGCACGGTCTGCCCAAATCTGCAGCTGGTCGATTGCCGCCGCGCGGAAGGTATCCGCCGCCGCCAGCAGCACCTTTTTGCCGTCCTTGCGCAGGTCATACGCAAGCTTGCCGATGGTGGTGGTTTTGCCGACGCCGTTGACGCCGATCACCAGAACAATCGCTGGTTTGGTGGAGAGGTTCAGCTCCTGATCGCCCTCCAGCATTTGTGCAACGGTCTCTTTGAGCGCCTCCTTGACCTCGTGTGCGTCACGCAAGCCTTTTTCCTTGACCTTTTTGCGCAGTTCGTCGCAGATGCGCGCGGATGTGACCGCGCCGACATCCGCCATGATTAAGTTTTCCTCAAGTTCCTCAAAAAAATCTTCATCAATTTTGGTGAAAGAGTTGAGCAGTGCGTCCACCTTTCCCATCATTGAATCTCTTGTCTTTTTTAAGCCTTCCGCAATTTTATTAAAGAATCCCATCTCTGTGACCTCCTCACTCTATGCTTTCATTCCCAAACGGCTCTCCAGCTGGCTGATATCCAGCTGAAGCAATCTGGAAACACCCTTTTCCTGCATGGTCACCCCGTACATAATATCCGCTTCCTCCATCGTGCCGCGGCGGTGAGTGATTGCGATAAACTGGGTGTTGTCCGAAAGATTTTTTAAGTACCGCGCATACCGTGTGACGTTGACGTCATCGAGCGCCGCTTCGATCTCATCCAGCATACAAAACGGCGACGGCTTCACCTTTAAAATCGCAAAATAAATCGCAATGGCGACCAGCGCCTTTTCTCCGCCCGAAAGCGAAGAAAGATTTTTGATGATCTTTCCAGGCGGCTGCACGTTGATTTCGATGCCCGACTCCAACACATTGTCGGGATCGGTCAGCACCAGTTCTCCATGTCCGCCCATGAACATTTCCTCGAAAACCTGCTGGAAGTTTTCATTTATTTTCTGAAAGCTCTCCGAGAACATCTGCCGCATCTGCGCGGTCAGTTCGCGAATCAGGCTCATCAGCTCGTTTCTCGACTGCTCGACGTCGCGCGACTGCTTTGTCAAAAACTCATACCGCTGGGAAACCTCACGGTACTCCTCGATAGCGGCGACGTTGACCGAACCAAGCGCGCGTATCTTTGCTTTCAGTTCCGCCAGCTGGTTCTGCATCTGCGTTTCGTCCTTGATCTCCACCGCCATCGTCAAAGCGTCCGACCTTGTCATATTGTACTCGTCCCAGAGCTTCGCGATAATCTTGTCGTATTCGGTTTGCAGCAAGGTGCGCCGCTCGTCACAGCGCGCCATCTGCGCCGCCGCACGTTCCCTGCGCGCGATGTGTTCCTTTTCCTCGCTGCGCCAAGCGGAGAGCTTTTGCTCCTCCCGATTGCGCTGTTCGATTGCCTTTTCTATCAGCGCGTTTTCCTGTGCGATGCCGTCGCTCAGCTCCTGCTTTCTCTGATGCAGCTGCTGAATCTTCCTTTCAAGCAATCTGCCGTTATTTTGCAGGTTGTTTACCTTATCCAACAGCGCCTGCACATGGTCGTTTTGCTGCTGCACCATCCCCATCAGCTGTTCTTTGACGTTGGTCAGCGACTCAATATCCTTTTGCAGCCCCAGAATGTTAAAGCGCAGCGCGTTGTGCTGCTCGCCCAAAACCTGTTTTGCCGACTGCAATTGATCCTGTTGTTCTTTGGCTTGTTCCAGCTTCAGCCGCAGCTGTTCCAATTCCTTTGCCACATGGCCGATCAGACTGTCGGCGTTGTCGGAGGTGCTGCGCAACTGTTCGAGCTTCTGCTTTACCTGCATATATTCTTTTTGCATCTCACCGCGCATCCGGCACGCTTCTTCATAGCTCAGCTTGATGCGCTTATGCTCGGAAGTATAGGTGATTTTATCCTCGCTGCACACCTTCAGCTGTGCCTGCACCGCCGCTTCTTCGGATTGCAGCTTTGCAATCTGCTGGGAAATCTGTTCGAGCTTCGGCGTCTCTTCCAAAAGCTGTGCCGAGAGCTTGCCGATTTCTTTGCGCAGGCTTTCGATTTCCTCCTTACGGGAAAGCAGACCTGTGCTCTTGGAAACCGAGCCGCCGGTCATCGAACCGCCTGTATTGACCAGCTGTCCGTCCAGTGTAACGACCCGAAAACGGTAGCCATAGTGCTTGGCGATGCGCACCGCCGCATCAATATCCTGTGCGACCGCTACTCTGCCGAGCAGATTTCCCACGATGCCGCGGTAACGCTCATCACAGCTGACCAGCTTGTCCGCGCACGCGACAAAGCCGTCCATCTGTTCAATGCCCTGCGCCGACAGCTTCTGCGGCTGAATCACATCCAGCGGCAAAAAGGTCGCGCGCCCTGCTTTTTGATATTTCAAATGATAGATTGCGTTTTTTGCGGCGGTCTCATTTTCGGTGACGATATGCTGCAAGGAGCTGCCGAGCACCGTTTCAATCGCTGCGGCATATTCGGGCGCAGTCGTAATCAGCTGCGATACCGTTCCGACGATTCCGGACAATCTGCCCTGCGCGCTTGCCGACAGCACGCTTTTGACGCTGCTGTAATAGCCTTCCAAGCTTTTTTCCATCTCGGTCAAAATGCTTGCCCGATGTTCCAGCCGGTCTGACTGTCCCTGCAAGTCCCTGCGGTGTTCCTCCAGCTCCTCTTTGATTTTCTGCTGCCGCTGCAGCTTGAGCTGATAGCCTGCCGCTGCGTTTTGCAGCGTTTGCTCGCGTTCACAAATATCCTTGAGCAGCTCTTCACATTCGGTCAGTTCCTGCTTTAATGCGGCGACGCCCTCATCCCGTTCGGTCTGCGAGCCTTCGAGCAGCTGCAAGCGCTGGGTCGTCTCCTCAAAAAGCGTTGTGAAGGAAACACGGTTGAGCTTTTGCTTGGTGATATCCTGTTCATAGGCGGAACGCTGACCTTTCATCTGTACGATGGCTGTGCCAAGGGCGCTCAGATCCTCGTCGATCGAAGCCATCTCCTGCCGGAGCTGTTCGCTGTCCGCCATTGATTTATCAAGCGCCGTCTGCTTTTCGTCCAGTTCCTTCTGGTTGTCCTTCAGGCGGTTCTTGGTTTCATCCTTATTTTCGGTATAGGAGAGGATTTCTTCATGCGTTTCCTGGATGGATTTTGTGTTGTGCTGCAAATCGTTGTCCGCGACTGCAATCTCGGAATCGCAGCTTGACTGTTCGGCTTTCATCGCGGAAACCTGATTGCGCCGGCGGTCGATCTCCACCGCACAGTTTTGTGCAGCTTCAAAGCCCTCCTGAATCCGGTGCTGATACTCCTCCAGCACCGCCGCAATATCCGAACAGCGGTTTTTGGCGACCAGATATTCCTGCTCCTGCTCGTCCAGCAGCGCGCGCGATTTTTCCATCGTATGCGCCCACAAAGAAACCTCCACCGTCTTTTTCTGGGCAGAGAGCGCAAGAAAACGGTTTGCCTTATCCGACTGTTCCCGAAGCGGTTCGACCCTCACTTCCAACTCCGCCATGATATCCTTTAAACGCAGCAGATTTTCATAAGCGTTTTCCAGCTTTTTCTCCGCTTCCTCCTTGCGGTAGCGATAGCGGCTGATGCCTGCGGCTTCTTCAAAGATTTCCCTGCGCTGGGTGGATTTGACCGAAACGATTTCCTCTATTCTGCCCTGTCCGACGATGGAATAACCATCCCTGCCAAGCCCCGTATCCATCAGCAGTTCGGTGATGTCCTTTAAACGCACCGCCGTTTTATTGATGCGGTACTCACTCTCGCCGGAGCGGTAGAGCTTGCGGGTGATGGTCACATCGTCCGCATCCACCGCAAACTGGCGATCTGTATTGTCTATCGTCAGCGAAACGCTCGCGAAGCCGGTCGGCTTGCGGTCGCGCGTACCGAGGAAGATGACGTCCTCCATCTTTTCGCCGCGCAGATTGCGGGTGGATTGCTCGCCCAATACCCATCGCACCGCGTCGGAAATATTGCTCTTCCCGCTGCCGTTCGGTCCCACAACAGCGGTCAATCCCCTGCCGAACACAAGCTCCGTCTTATCGGGGAAGGATTTAAAGCCCTGTATCTGTAAGGATTTTAACTGCAAATTTTCACTTCTCCTTTTTGTATCCCCTGTACGAAAAGTAAGGTTGCTGTTTGTCCTGTTTTTCTTTTCAGCGATTGGATGTACTCTGCAAAACA
>CAMNVW010000118.1 GCA_946563605.1 uncultured Clostridia bacterium
TTCTCCATAAAAATTATTCTCCTAACCTAACAAAAAGGAATCCTTGCAAAAGGATTCCTTTTTTGTGTCTCAAAAATATCCGCAGTTCCAACAATGGTTCGGTGTAAACATTGCAAAAGGCAAAAAATAAGACAGGACAAACGTCCCGTCTTATTTCCTAGTTGCAAAAAACTATTCAGCCTGTGGAGCGCCTACTGGACAAACGCCTGCGCAAGCACCGCATTCAATGCATTTGCCAGCGTCGATTTCGTATTTGTCTGCTCCTGCAGAGATAGCGCCGACTGGGCACTCAGCTTCGCAAGCACCGCAGCTGATGCAATCGCTTTTAATCTGGTATGCCATAGTGAAAACACCTCCATCGTTTTAATTGTTCCTTTTTCAGGACAAATGTACAGACAGACTTTCCGTCTGTGCATAACTATTTTAACATATCACAAAAAAAAATCAACCAATATCCCGGATTTATTTCAAATTCTTGTTCTTCTTTGTATCGGCAACGATAATCGGTGACTTTGAAGCTGTTCTTTTCAGAATATCATTTTCGGTTTTTCACACAATCCAAGGAAAACAGTTAATTTTCGAGCTTTCTGAGCTCTTTTTCATCCTTGGCATCCACATAATCTTCTTTTGGAGGACGCGCATCCTTTAAGACGCGCACAGCTTCCCGCTCAAAAATCATCGGCGCACCGTCGCTTGCTTTATCCAAACGCACCTTGAGCAGTCCGGTCAGAAGGCTTACTTCTGTCACAGTTCCTTTGCCTTCTTTGGTAGAAACATACGCGCCCACTCTTGGGGTAATGCGCAGCAGGTCCTCATATGCGTTCTGCTCATATTTTAAGCAACACATCAGCCTTCCGCAGGTGCCGGAAATTTTGGTCGGATTGAGCGAAAGCCCCTGCTCCTTTGCCATTTTAATGGAGACCGGCTGAAACTCTCCCAAGAAAGAGGAACAGCAAAACGGTCTGCCGCAGATTCCCAATCCGCCAAGCATCTTTGCCTCGTCGCGCACACCGATCTGGCGCAGTTCGATTCGCGTCTTAAACACTGACGCCAAATCCTTGACAAGCTCGCGAAAATCCACTCTGCCATCCGCGGTAAAATAGAACAGGATCTTGTTGTTGTCGAAGGTGTACTCCACATCAACCAGCTTCATGTCCAATTTATGCTTTTCAATTTTTTCCAGACAAATCTGGAACGCCTTTTTTTCCTTAACTTTGTTTTCCTCAATATGCTTGAGGTCTTCCTCGTTTGCAAGGCGAATCACCGTTTTTAGAGGTTTGATGATCCCCTCGTCATCAATTTCTCTGTTTGAGATGGCAACCTCGCCGCACTCAATTCCACGCGCAGTTTCAACGATTACCTTTTCCCCTACCGGCATCTGCACACCGTTGGGAGAAAAATAATATATTTTGCCCACCTGTTTAAAGCGGACTCCAATTACCTCGGTCATGTTTTCCTCCGTTTTGTGATTTGCTGTATATCGACACTATTTTTCAAAAGCTTTTCAAGCACTACTGCAAAAGAGATTTTGCTTTTGCGCAAAAGGATGCAGCTACTAAACCAAGCCCCACATTCTGCACGACCTGTGCTGCTGCTGTGTCTATTATATCAATAATTTGCACTGCCTGCAACGTTGTGAGCCGATTTTTTGCCTGCACCGAAAGATCGGTGCTTTGGGTATCAACGCCGTTTTTCAGACGGATCATCTCAAAAAAATAAGCGCGCACACCGTCTAAAAGCTTCAAGAAATCTTCCCGTTTTTTGCTCTCGGTATACTCCTGCAAACAGCTCAGCAGTTCAAATTCCTGTCCTGCGCAGATGCTCTCTCCTACCCGTCTTGCGTCACAGGCAGCTTTCAGGCTCTTTTCATTTTGGAGGATCTCCAGCGCTTTTCCGATGTTTCCCTGTGAAAAGCGCGCCGCCTGTTCCAGCCGCTCTGGTGCAAGTTCTTCCCTAACAAGCTCTTTGAGCGCGTTCACACATTCTTTATGCGTGCAGGTAAACAGCGGTATCACCGCCGAACGGGACAAAATGGTCGGCAAAATGCGCGCACGATTATTACAGGTCAAAATAAAAATGACCTGTTTCGGCGGCTCCTCAATAATTTTGAGCAGGGCATTCTGCGCCTGCTCGGTCATGTTGTGGACATTGCGCAGAATATATACCTTATATTCCCCATTATTCGGGCGAATATAAGCATCGGAACGAATTTGACGAATCTGTTCCACATGAAAGGAATTCGCTTTATTTTCCGAGCCTTCAACAAATACGTCAGGATGATTGTCCGACATAATCAGGCGGCAGTTTATGCACTCTCCGCAGGGACGCTGGAGGCGTCTTTCCTGCCCGCACAAAATCCCTGCCGCTATCATACGCGCAAAGGTTGTTTTTCCGCAGCCATCCTCTCCTTCAAGCAGGATTGTATGCGGCAAACGCTCGTCAGTTAAAAAATTGACGAGCGTTTGTTTTGCTTTTTCATTTGAATAAAAATGATCTAACAGCAAGCCGGTTCTCCTTTGGAGTCAGCGTTCGATTAAACTTTTTCGAAACGCTCAACATCAATCACAAAGATGGTAGCGCCGCCGATCTGTACCTCTACCGGATAGGTGGTGTACATACCAACGCCGTAGGAAGCAGAAGATGGAACCATCTGTTTGCGTTTCTTGGAATGATCGGCAATAATGCTAATAACCTCTTCTACCTTTTCATCCTGGGTACCGATCAGGAGAGTTGTATTTCCTGAAAGCAGGAATCCACCGGTGGTTGCAAGTTTTGTAACGGAAAAATGGTTTTTGGTCAGCGCAGAAGATACTTTTGCACTGTCATCGTTCGAAACAATCGCCAAAATTAATTTCATATATGTAACCTCCTCTGCCAGGATAAAGCTTCCGTTTCTTAACCTGACACTGTTTTGGGAACGGAAATAACAGCTGACTGAATTTCCATACTTCTAGTTTACCACATCTATAACAGAAATACCAGAGTTTTTTAGGATTTTTATTGAAGATTTGTGCAATCTTTCACCAGGCATAATCAGTGGGATCCCCGGAGGGCAGGTAATGCGCACCTGTGCGGCGATTCTGCCCTCGGCTTTTTCGATTGGAACGGTCGTTTTTGGGGAAAGGAATGCTTCCCGCAGTCCCATCACTTTTTCCGACGGCAGAATCGGAAACGCCGAAAATACGGTCTTTTTTACCTCACATTCCTGCAAAAACCGCTCCAACCGTTCAAAGTCTTTCGGACGGTTAAACGGCGACAACAGCAGCACACAGCCGCTGTCGCTGAGATATTCCTCCATGATGTGATGTTTGCGCAAAAGAGGACGGAACTGCTCTGCGTTCCACTGTGTCCCTGCAAGCGGCAGCGTCAGGCGCATCGGGTCGCAATGCTGTGGCAAAACAAATCCGTGCTGTGCGGCAAGCTCTTTTAACTGCGCGCATTTTTCTGTCGTCTGCTGCAAACGCGCAGCGCCGTCCTCCAACAAAAATCCTGCCGCCGAATCCATCGACAGCATAATCAGATAATTGGGGCTGGTCGAGCCGAACACCGTCATCGCGCTTTTCAGGTGCGGTAAATAACATTCCTTCGCGCAGTGCAGCAGCGCCGCTCCCGTCAAAGACGGCAGGGTCTTGTGCAGGGAATCACAGCACAGATCTGCGCCCAGTTGCATGGGGTGCAGTTTTTCCCCCTGCAAAAAGCGCAGGTGCGCACCGTGTGCGTTATCCACCAGAAGCGGCACGCCCTTTTCGTGGGCAACCTTTGCGATTGCTTCAATATCCGACATCACGCCAAAATAATCCGGCGAGGTCACATATACCGCACAAACTGCGTCCAGCGTTCCATTTTGTTCTTCCTGCTCCAAGGTTTTGCGGATGTTCTCTAGCTCAATCCTTCCAATCAGCCGCTCCTGTTCATCTCTGTGCGGATAAACCCAGACAGGCTCTAAACCAAGCAGCGCCATCGCATTGACTGCCGCCGCATGAATATTTCTGCCGGCGATGATCTTTCCGCCTTTTTTCGCCACCAGCCGGAACATCGCCTGAATACACAGTGTCGAGCCGCCGGCACTCATGACCGTTCCTTTTGTGCCATACAGCTTGGTGAACAGTTCTTCTAATTCTTTGAGCGCACCGTCAGCCTCAAACAGGCTGTCTGTACCTTCCACTTCCGTAAGATCATATGCTGTCAAATCTCCAAACGGCGCAATGCTTGCACCCTTGTGTCCCGGCATATGCAGCCGCGACCAATCCGCCGCAAGATAGCTGTTCAACGCTTTTTTGAGCGGTGTTTTATCTTTCATCCTTTGTTTCCTCCAGCAGTTCAATATTCCGAAGGATGGTCTTTTTCCCTCGATAGTTAAATGCGCGGCTTTTGAAAAGTTTCTGCGCCATTTCACTGTCAAACACCGCTACTGCGGATTGTAGAAATTCTCTCACCGGTGTTATCTTTTTCGCCTGATTCATCGGGCAGACGTCGTTGCAGATGTCGCATCCCCAAATCAATCCGCCGGAGCGAATCTGCTCGATTTCCCATTCGGTCAGTTCTCCTTTTTTCTGGGTGATGTGCGAGCGGCATTTTTCCAGCATCACCTGTCCGTTTTCCTGCAATGCGCCCTGCGGACACATCCGCTGACATTTTCCGCACAAGATACATTCCGCCGGTGTCAGCGGTTTATCCGCTTGCAGCACAAGGTCGGTAACGACCTCTCCAACAAAAACATAGCTGCCATAGTCTGGATGAATGAGCAGCCCGTTTTTTCCCAATCTCCCCAAGCCAGCGCAAAAAGCGGCGGTCACTTCCCTGATGGGGGAATTATCCGTAAACGGCTCAAAGCGGTGTTGCGGAAAACTTTCGGACAAAGCCGTACAAAAACGTGCGAGATATTCCCCTGCCACAATGTGGTAATCGGTGACCTGCGCATAACGGGAAATATTTCTGCACGCATTTTCTCCTGTGTAATATGGGAACAGACAGACCAGCACTGAAGCGGCATTTTCGGGAATACGGGCAAGCCCCCTGCACGCAAGACACGGCTGAACATCTGCAAAGCGGCAGATGCCAAACGGCAGGCTTTGCTCGCTGCACAAAATTTCTCCGGCGATTTTCTTCACCTGTATAGCTGCATCTGCCATAGATATTCCCTCCCTCTTAGTTGTATCTGCTATTTTAGCATAAGTTTTCCCCCTGTGCAAGGAAAGTAATACCTCTCAAAATAAAAGTTTTACTCAATTTTTTTCAAAAAATTGCGAGGTGCAGGAGCAGA
>CAMNVW010000119.1 GCA_946563605.1 uncultured Clostridia bacterium
TGTTTTTTTGGCTATACTTGTTGAAAATGTTATATCTTTTGTAGTTAAATTGTTATTAGAAAATTTATAAGTATTATTTGAAAGTCTTAGTTTTTTTAGATAAGAACACGATTAATAATTTATTCTTTCTATCTTTTGTCCTTTTTTTTATTTTTTTAATGCAAATTCTTATACACTTTACCAATATTTGCTACCCTTTATTGTAAGGATTGTCCAGTTTATTTGTCCTTTCTTCCTATATTGTAGCCAAATTCCAGCCGTTCTTTCATTCTTCCATCGAAATACCGCCAAGTAAAAAAACGTTGGCAAATCTTACGCTGTTTTACAAAGACAAAGAAACAGCCTTGCAGAACTTCTCCCCTGCAAGGCTGTTACATTAGATTTTTTTGATGTTTTTTCTCCAACGACCAAAAAAGTTTGTCGGCAGCGAGAAGGTAACAACGATTGCAAGTGCGATGGCAACTGCAATCTTGAATGTTTCGATCCCCTTTGCGACTGCAAGATCGTTATATCCCATAATGAAATTATAAGCGGTGTAATAAATCCCTGCACCGGGAACCAGCGGGAAAATACCGCAGATCAAAAAAATGGTGACCGGCGCTTTTCTTCTCACCGCAAAGTTGCGCGCCAACAGGGTCAGCACAACGACCGCCGCAAAGGATGCCACCGACGGCGACGGATAGCTTTGCATCACCAGAAGATAGCACAGCCATCCTGCCGCACCGCAGATTCCCGAATAAATATACTGTTCCTTTGGTACCTGAAACAGCACCGCAAACGCGATGGTCGCGACAAACGATACCGCAACCTGAATGATGATTGTCAGCACAGCCTACCCCTCCTAGATTGCAATTCCTGTTACCATCTGAAACATCTTTAATGTAAAGCCGACTCCCAGCGCAATACAGCACGCAACCAAAACGGCATCGATCATCCGAATGGTGCCGGAAAGATAATCTCCGTTTAGAAAATCGCGGATCGAGTTTGTCAGCGGCACGCCCGGCAAAAGCGGTATAATAGAACCGATGATAATTTTATCCATGTTTTCACCAAAGATAAAGTGGAAAAAAAGAATACCGGTTAAGGTCACCAGCGCACTGCTGAGGATATTGACCATGATTTTATTGGATTTATGGCTGCTCAAAAACAACACAAAGCACCAAACCAATATTCCCGAAACAAAAGAAGCCACGCTGTCAATAAAACTGCCGCCAAGCAGATAACAAAAGCACGCTGAGCCAATACCCGATGCCAAAATCTGCATCCTATTTGAGGCAAACGGTATCCTGTCGATCTCCTCTATCTTTTCCCGTGCCTGCTCGATGGTATATTTGTGCGCCGCAATCTCTCTCGAAAGGTTGTTGACTGCCGCTACCCTTCCCAGATGAACCGATGAAAGCGGTATGCTCCGAATCTGACTGTTGCTTAACACTGAATTGCCGTGTTCAAAATGAATCTCTCTGGACTCCTCCTGAATCGATGCAAAAATTCCGTTCGCTATGACATACACATGAAAATGTTCCTCTCCGTAGGCTTGTGCGATTCTCTGCATCGTTTCCTGCACACGGAAAATCTCGCCTCCGTTTTTGAGCAAAACCTCCCCAATGCGAATGGTCAGCTCCAAAACATCCCGTTTTTGCTGTTGCTCCATCACTGCCTGCTTTGGTTGTTCCATGCTTCTCCCTCCCGTTCTGTTCTTCACCTATATGAACCTTGCTCACTTTTTATTTGTCTTTTTTCATTTTAGCACAGATTCTTTACTTTCTCAATCGTAATTCATAAAAATGATGATGATTCTTTTTTCCAAAACCACCGAATTTTGTCCGCGTGTCTGTTTTCTTACCGAGAACACTTGAAACGATTTTTCTGCATACAATAAAACAGCCCTTTTTTACCGCTTCACAAATCATTTCTTCCGTTTTATCATGTTGCAATTAAAAAGTATTTGCGTTACAATAATTAAGTTTAGTGCCTTCATGCTAAACCATCCTATTGATATCAAAATCATCTTCGGGAGGGACAACACCCATGATTCAAAAACTGATTCAACGCTTTATCCCTAACTGGCAAGACACGCAAAATGCTGCCGTTCGGGAACGCTACGGCACACTTGCCGCTTCGGTCGGCATTTTGTCCAATATTTTCCTGTTCATCATCAAGATTCTGACCGGCCTTGTCTTCAACAGCATCGCCATTACCGCCGACGCTGTCAACAACCTGTCTGACGCCGGTTCCTCAGTCATCACGCTGCTTGCTTTCAAAATTGCCGGCAAGCCTGCCGACATCGAACATCCTTACGGTCACGCGCGCATGGAGTATATCTCCGGTATGGCAGTTTCGTTCATCATCATCCTGCTCGGTCTTCAACTGATGAACAGCTCTTTTCAGAAAATTCTGCACCCTGAGCAGATGACCGTTTCCATCCTCACCTATGTGGTGCTGATGATCTCCATCCTAACAAAGCTCTGGCAAGGCACCTTTAACCGCGTGCTCGGCAAAAAAATCTCCTCAGAGGCGCTGCTTGCAACTTCCGCTGACAGCATGAACGACGTCTTTGCGACCTCCGCTGTTCTTCTCAGCACCATCGTTTATCAGTTCACCTCCATCCCGATCGACGGATGGATGGGTATGGCTGTCGCTGTGTTCATCACCATTTCCGGCATCAAGCTGGTCATGGAAACCGGCAATCCGCTGCTCGGCGAGGCCCCGGATCCACAGTTTATCCGGGAACTGGAAAGCAGCATCACTTCCTATGACGGCGTTATCGGCATCCACGATTTGCAGGTACATAATTATGGTCCCGGACGCACATTTGCCTCTGTTCACGCAGAAGTTCCGGCTCACGAAGACATCCTTGTCAGCCACGACATCATTGACAATATCGAGCGTGAAGTCGGCAAACAAATGGGCATCAATCTGGTAATTCACATGGATCCTGTGATTACGAACGATGAACAAATCAATCAGTTGAAAGATCAGATCCGCAGCCTTGTAAAATCCATTGATTCTGAGCTGAGCATCCACGATTTCCGCGTGGTATCCGGCCCATCTCACACCAATCTTGTGTTTGACGTCGTTGTTCCGCCGAAGTTCTCCACCACAGACAGGGAACTGAAACAGCAAATCTATACCGAGGCAAAAAAACTCGGAAACTACTTCTGCGTAATCACAGTCGACCACAACTATGCTTACATCCCTGATACATCCCACCAATAAGGGAAAAATCAAACCATCTTCTTGGAGGAACAAAATATGATTCGTGTCGCAATTGACGGACCTTCCGGTGCTGGAAAAAGCACCGTCGCCAAAAGAATTGCCAAAGATCTTTCTATTATTTATGTTGATACCGGCGCCATGTACCGCTGTATCGGACTGTATGTCCTGCGTCAGGGGTTCGACACCAAAGACGCACAGGCTGTCACCGGCTGCCTTGCACAAATCCACATGGAAACTTCCTATGACGCGCAAAATGGTCAACGCATCTTTTTAAACGGGGAGGATGTCTCCGAGGCGATTCGCACCAGCGAAGCCTCGATGGCAGCTTCCAACGTTTCCGCCATCCCTGCGGTCCGCGCATTCTTGTTGGAATTGCAGCAGTCGATGGCAAAAAAACAAAGTCTGATTATGGACGGCCGCGATATCGGCACCGTTGTCATTCCTGACGCGGAGCTGAAAATCTTCCTGACTGCCTCCCCGGAATCCCGCGCCAAAAGAAGATATCTGGAATATATCCAAAAAGGTCAGGACGTTCAGTATGAGGATGTTCTGCGCGACGTCATTTTGCGCGACAAGCAGGACACCAGCCGCGCGGCAGCGCCGCTGCGCGCAGCAGATGACGCCTTATTCCTCGACACCACCTACATTGATTTTGAGGGAACTGTTTCGCATATCAAGAGTCTGATTTTCCATAAAATGCAGCAGCTTGGTCTTTCTCTTTAAAATTCGTTTTATTTGCTCAGAAAGAAGGAATCCATTTTGTTTTACGCAATTGCAATCCGCGCCGTTTCTGTGCTGTGGCATTTCTGGTTTCGTCTTCAGATCAACGGACGCGAAAACGAACCACAGCAGGGCGGTTATATTCTCGCAAGCAACCACTGTTCGGCTATCGACCCGATGATCGTCTGTCAGGGCATCCGCCGCAGACAGATTCATTTTATGGCAAAGACTGAGCTGTTCCAGGTTCCCGTGCTCAAACACGTCATCCGTTGGCTCAATGCCTTCCCTGTTTCAAGGGGCACCGGCGATACAAGCGCCATTGACACCGCTGTCAAGGTCATTCAGGATGGAGATGTTCTCGGTCTGTTTCCAGAGGGTACCCGCTCCAAAGACGGCAATATGCTGCGCTTTAAGTCGGGACTTGCCTTGATCGCACAGCGCACCGGCGCGCCTGTTTTACCGACAACCATCACCTACTGCGACCCCAAAAAGGGCTTTCGCTCCCGTGTGGTCGTCAACTACGGAAAGCTGATGACATGCGAGGAATTAGGCATCCATTCCACCGGTGCAGAAGCCAGTCTTTCCTCCGCAAGAGAACTCAAAGAGGCAACCCGAAAAATTTATGGGGTAATGGAGAAGTTAAAAGAAGAAAATTTATAAATTTTCTTCTTTTAACTTCCGCGAGATTCATTCTGTGAATGAATCTCGGTGGGTTGGGTTGATAATCTTTAGATTTTATCCTTTGAACTTCTGCCCGACAACCTTTATCGTTCTAGTCTATATCTTTATATCGAAAGGAAAAAATTCCATGCCGGTCACTGTTGCAAAGACCGCCGGTTTCTGTTTTGGTGTTCAGCGCGCGGTCGAAACTGTCTATGAACAGCTCAAAAAAAACACCGGTTCTTCCTTCCCGAAGCTGTTTACCCTTGGAGAAATCATTCACAATCCGCAGGTCGTTGAGGATCTGCACCGGCTTGGCGCCGTCGCGGTGGATTCTCTGGACAAGCTGCTGGAACTGGAAAGCGAACAGCTTCGCTCCGGTCAGCCGCTCATCCCTGTTATCATCCGTTCCCACGGCGTTCCGCACGAGGTCTACACACAGCTTCAAAACCACAACATCCCCTACATCGACGCCACTTGCGTCAATGTTAAAAAAATTCAGAAAATCGTCGGTGAACAACCGGAAAATACCCTTGTCCTGATTGCCGGCGACGCAGCCCATCCCGAGGTCAAAGGGATCATCGGTCACTGCAATGTAACCTGTGTTACCTTTCAATCTGCAGATCGGAAGAGCACACGTCTGAACTCCAGTCA
>CAMNVW010000120.1 GCA_946563605.1 uncultured Clostridia bacterium
GGCGGTTTCCATCGGATAGAATCCCAGTACCTTGATCGTCGCAATCTCTCGAATACGCTCGGTGATATTGATGTTGGTGAGGTTATAAAGCACGATGAACGCCAGCGACCCTGCACAGACAATAATCAGCAAAACAATGTAGTTCAAGCTGGTCATCATGCTGTCGAATTTTTCAATCGAGTCCGCATTCACCGAAACGCTGCTCATCGCGTCGAAGTTCATCAGGCGCGTCAGAAGAATATGCTCATCCGTAACATTGTCCGTCTTGATATAGATGGTACGGTAGTTGACCTCTTCTCCGGTTTGGTTCTGCCAGCTTTCCGGCGAGAGATACAGATAAGTTGCAAGGAAGTTTTCGTTGAGTCCAGTGATCCGCAGTTCCAGCTCATGTCCGTCCTCATCCGTCAAGGTGATTCTGTCCCCCAGCTCGATTCCGTTTCTGCGCGCAAACTCGCTGTTCAGAATTGCTTCCCCTTCTTTTGGATAAGCCAGCGGCTTGCCGCTCTCCGTGTGGAGATTCCAGTAATCCGCAACCTGCGCCGTATTTTCCGGTATCACCAATGTTACCGACTTTCTGCTGCCATCTGCGAAATTAACGTCCATCGAAGATTCTGCCGATCTGGTAAATCCGTTGGATTCTTCGCGGAGATATTTCTCAATCTCTTCCCATTCGCTTTGGTCATAATCCTCTTTCATCAGTGCGCTCATACCGTAGGTTTGTATCTGTCCGAACTGCTGTCCGGCAATATTCGCAATCGAATCCTTTACGCCAAAACCTGTCACCAGCAGCGCTGTACAGCCGCCGATACCGACGACCATCATGAAAAATCTCTTTTTATAGCGCAGCACATTTCGGATGGAAACTTTGATCAGGAAAGAGAACTGATTCCACAAAACAGGGATCCTTTCGAGCAAAATCCTCTTTCCGGCTTTTGGTGCTTTAGGTCGAATCAGCTGGGCAGGCACGCTTGCAAGCTCATACCGACAGCTGAAATAGGTCGTTCCCATCGAGCATAGCATCGCCGCCGCCATCGAAAACAATCCCAGCTTCAAATCAAAGACAAAGAGCAGTCCAGCCATATTGTACATCATTCCGTACGCCATCCAAATGACCGCCGGAAAGATAACAGAACCGCCGAAAAATCCCAGCAGACAGCCGATTCCCGCCGCACTGCCCGAATAGAACAGATATTTTCCCATGATGGTGCTTTCACTGTAACCCAACGCTTTCAGCACACCGATTTGCGTGCGCTGTTCCTCCACCATACGGTTCATGGTTGTAACGCAGACCAGCGCCGCTACCAGGAAGAAGAAAATCGGGAACACGTTCGCAATTCCGTCTACAATGGACGAGTCGCTGTCAAAGCTCGCGTAGCCAATGTTGGTGTTTCTGCCCAGCACATAAACGTCAGGGCTTTTCAGATCATCAATTTCATCCTGCGCTTCGTCCAGGTCTTTCTTGGCGTCATGGGTGCTGTCCTCCAGCTCCCACATTCCCTGCTGATATTCCCGATAGCCCTTATCATATTCGCGCTGTGCCGCGTCAAGCTGCATTTTGGAATCCTGTAACTGCAATTCCTGCTGTGCAAGTTCCGCCTTTTTCTGCTCAAGCTGCACAAGTCCCTCTTCGATTTGCGCAATCCCCATGTTCAGTTCCGTAAGATTCGCTTGCAGCTGCTGTTGCTGCAAAAAAGCTGACGCGGACTGCTCCGCATTTTGTTTTGCCGCAGCGAGTGCATCCAATCCTAAAAGCACCTGTTGTTTCTTGGAAATCAAATCATTTTTCTGCTGCTGCAGCGACTGTTCCTGCGTTTGAAGCTGATTTTTTCCTTCCATCAGCTTGGTTTGACCGTCTTGCAGTTCCATGCGTCCGCTATCGATTTCTGTTTTAGCTCTGTCCAACTGGGTTTTCGCCGCAATCAGCTCCAATTCGCCCTTTTTCGTTTCACTGGAAAGCTGCTCACGCGCGCTGGAAATTTCTTCCTCCCCCTCCGCTTTCAGGCGGTTATAACGTTCATCCGCCTTTTGCTGTGCAAAATCCTCCAGCCAGTCCTTCTGCGCATCAATCGCATCGTCGTATTCGTCGGTATAGATTTTCGCACCGAAGGTATTCAGCCGCAAAAAGATTTCGGTATCGTAGTCGCAGTCGAACGCTTCCTTCGGCACCAGCATAAATCCTCTGATGGTACCATTGCCAAGCGAAGTGGTTCCACGCTCATAGTTTGCATAGTACGGGGACTTTACAATACCGACCACACGAAAGGTCTTTTGCGCAAACATTTCGTCTGTATCCTCGTTATTGTTATCCGACAGAGTGATCGTCTGACCGACCATATTTTTTCCATACGCCAGCGAATCCAGCACGCACTCGGATGCGTTCTTCGGCATCCTGCCGTAGACAACAACCGGTATATTTTGATTATCCAACAGGCTGTGAACCTTCATCGCGCTTTCCTTGCCCTGTGCATCCACGATCAGCGCGTCTGTTGAAATCGCCCCCTGTGCATCAAGCACCTTTTCCCGTCTGGAAAGCTGCCTTGCGGTGTCGGTATCAAAACCCACCGTGGACAGCAGCCGCATATCGAACAGATTTGTGTCATCAAAATATTGCTGAGCGCTTTTGACCATCGCGCTTTTGGTAACCTTCAACCCTGCAAACAATCCGACACCAAGCGCCACAATCGCCATGATGGCAACATATCTGCCAAAACTCTGCCTGATTTCGCGCAGGGTCGTTTTTCTCATGGAAGATCCCATCATCTCACCCCTTCATTCCCATGTTCCGGCTGCATTACCATTCAATCTCTTCCACCGGCGTGACATGAGGATTCATAATTTCGCTGGCGACCGTACCGCTCTTCACCGTAATAATACGGTCTGCCATCGCGGTAATTGCCTGGTTGTGGGTGATGACGATAACTGTTACGCCGCTTTGCCGGCAGGTATCCTGAAGCAACTTCAAAACCGCTTTACCGGTATTGTAGTCCAGCGCACCGGTCGGCTCGTCGCACAGCAGCAGCTTTGGATTTTTTGCAAGCGCTCTTGCAATCGCCACCCTCTGCTGCTCACCGCCAGAAAGCTGCGCCGGAAAATTTCCCATCCTGTCTTTAAGCCCGACCGCCTCCAAAACCTGAGCCGCCGGCAGTGGATTTTTGCAAATCTGCGCTGCAAGCTCCACATTTTCCAGCGCAGTCAGATTCTGCACCAGATTATAAAACTGGAAAACAAATCCAATGTCATGGCGGCGGTATGCGGTCAGTTGGCGCTGCGTATAGGAGGAAATCTCCTTTCCGTCCAGCAGAACCGATCCCTCTGTCAGCGTGTCCATGCCGCCGAGAATGTTAAGAATGGTTGTTTTGCCTGCTCCCGATGCACCGACGATCACACAAAACTCCCCCTGCTCCACCTGGAAGTTGACATCCTTAAGCGCGTCAATGGTCACTTCTCCCATATGATATGATTTTTTGACCTGATGAAATTCTACAAACGCCATTCATCTTCCTCCCTGCCTTGTCAAATTCCCGTTTATTTGGTTCTGCAACCAATGTATCAAACAGCTTAATATTATATTATACCACTGAAAACAAATTGGTAAATATACTAATTTTATACTTTATTAAATATTTTATAAATCTTTACCTTCCCTTGATCATAAAAAAATCCCACCTGAAAAGTTCTGCCCTTTTCAGGTGGGATTTTCGACTTATTTTAAAATCTCGTGCACAGTATCCTGTTCCAGCCAGTCCGCAAGGCTGTTGATATGGTGTCCGTCAAAGCCGGTGACTGCTTTTGCACAGTACATACTGTCCAGAACTGCTTCCTCCGCACATTCTGCAACCGCGCGGAAAGCCAGATCAATCTTTCCTTCAGGAATGACCCGCATCGCGCAGACGTGCTGTTCATTGCTGGCAGTGCGGTGAGCGGTGGAAAAGCCAATCATAATTTCACCGCTGCCATGACCGACATAGCTTCCCAAACGCGCCAAGCCAACGCTCGCGCGTTTAATGATTCTGCCCAGTTGACGCTCGCTGACCGGCAGGTCGGTGCCGATGACCATAATGATGCTGCCTTTGTCCGACTCGCCCTTCGGTGCGCTGGCAAGCTGTGCAATCGTTTTACCGACATTTTTTCCGTCGATGGTAAGATCCGCAAGTCTGCCGTGATTCGACTGCACCAGAATCCCAATAGTATACTCTTTTCCGTCGATTTCGATGATGCGGGAAGCCGAACCAATGCCGCCTTTTAATCCGTGACAGATCGTTCCTTTGCCTGCGCCGACATCACCAAGCTGAAAATCCTCACACGCACAGTCAATCGCATGGAACAAATGCTCCTCGCGGACAGCCCGATGGCAAATATCGTTTAAGTGGCTGTCATTGCACTCCGCTACCACGGTATTGATGCTTTTGAGCGGAACCTGTTCCTTTTCACAGCGCTGGACCATATATTCCACCAGTGCGTCCTGCATCAGTCCCACGTTGAGGGTATTGGTCAGGACAATCGGCGTTTCCAGATTGCCCAGCTCCTGCACCTGCACCAAGCCTGTGGTTTTTCCGAAACCGTTCCACACAAAGCCGGACGCCAGCATTTTATTTGCAAAGATATTGTCCTGACACGGCATCACAACGGTAACACCCGTTTTATGCGCATCGGTGTCGATGGTGCAGTGTCCGACCGTCACACCCTTGACATCGGTAATTTTATTATATTTTCCGGTCGGCAGTTCTCCGACTGAAATACCATATTCCCTGATTCGTTTCTGCGTCATTTGTCACCCTTCTTCTTTGTCAAGCTTACTCTAATTATTTTTTCGTACTGCTCTTGCGTTTAATAACAACCCGTTTTTTCGGCTGTTCCTGCTGTTTCGATGTATTTTCCTTTGTACTGCTGTTTTTCTGCACATAGGATTTTTCTGACAGAACGCCCGGCGCGCTGTTATCCTCCACCCGATACCCTTTGGTATACTGTTTTCCCGCAAGGAAATACGGTGAATCGCTCGCGCGGTTGTTTCCATCGTCCAAAGTAACGTCCACCTGATAATATTCTCCGTCCAGATAAACATAGTTCCATGCGTGCGGCTCGTTGTATTGTCCGGTCACGACCCAGCATGGGATCTGTGCCTTGTCGCAGAGCATTTTAAAAGCGAAAGCATATCCCTGACAGACCGCTTTGCCCTCCATCAACGCTCCATACGCATGGTATGACTTCGGATAATG
>CAMNVW010000121.1 GCA_946563605.1 uncultured Clostridia bacterium
CCTCTCGACTCCCCCGATACTACCAGTCGGTGCGCAATATTGAGAGCTTCGCCAGGGCGGGGGAAAGCGAAGTTCGTTGCTTGCAACGAATCTTCTGCAAGGGGGTGTCCCCCTTCATAGGGATTTTCAAGACCTAGGTCTTGAAAACGTTTTTGCGTTGGTCGTTACCACACGACAAACAGTTGTGTGGTAACACCTGTCTGTCGTGCAAAAGGACGCTGGGGTGTGGGCGCAATCAGCCCACATAAAAATGGGGGTTTGGGGGGGATCCCCCAACTTTGAGGGGCTGGGGGGGACACTCTCCCACAAAAACTTCCTTGCTTCTTGAAGCTAAAACAGCGTCTTGGGGTTGAAAAAGTTAATCTAATGTGCTATGATAAAGCTGTAAAATCCGTTAGACCATCTGAAATAGTTTAAATAATCAAACTTTTTTGTGTTTTATACTGTTCGGTTAACGTACAAATCAGGAAGGGTATAACCATGTTTTATGATAGATATGCTGTTCTGTGCAAGGAAAAAGGAATCTCCCCCAGCAAAGCCGCTACAGAAATGGGCATCAACAAAGCAACCGTTTCGGTCTGGAAAACCAAAGGAACCTCTCCGCAAATCGTCCAGTTGGAGAAGATCGCGGATTATTTTGACGTTTCCACCGATTATCTATTGGGAAAAACCTCCCAGAAAAACCATTCGGCGGACGACGAAGTAAAGGACAAGGAACTGATCGTCCTTGCGCGTCATATGCAAAAGATCCCTGAAAAGGATCGCCGGCGCATTATGAAAAATTTTCAGGAAACCATCGACGTTTATCTTGACGCAATGGGCATTGCCGAAGACGACAATCACGACCCTTTCGGAGAATAGAGCCATGGTCTAGAATTGGGAACTGAGTTTGGCAAAACCAAATTCACTGAAGTATCAACATAGTGAGACAGATATAGGAGATGCTATGCAAAGAGCAAGAAAACTGGCTGTCAAGCTGCTTCTGCGACAAAATCTTTATCAAATCAAAACAGATCTGTACAGTTTGGACTGCCGCAAACACATATTGATCGACTCCTTTCAAAATTACGCCAAAACCTCCCACCGACCCTTGTCTGATTTTATGCAGCCAGGTATGGATGAATGTATTGTCATTCCGATCCGCGGACGTTTTCTCATTCTATATGATAATGAGCGTTTGTGTTTTTCACGCAGACGATGGTCGATTGCGCATGAAATCGGTCACATCTGCTGCCGCCACGACTGCGACGGTCCCTTGCAGGAAGCTCAGGCAAATGTCTTTGCCGCCGAGCTGCTTGCACCAATGGTGGTCGTACAGGAGCTGTACCACCGTGGACATATCTGCTGTCCACTGGACGTCAGCAATCTTTTCGGCATTTCGGCTCAGGCAGGTCAGCACCGATGGGACGAGCTGCTGTACAGCGATTTCACACCTCTCCCCGAGGAAGAAGAACTCTTGCAGCGTTACCTTCCCCTCATCCACGCTCATTTCAGCGAACCGTACATCACTGTTCCCCCCAACCGTGCCACACACACCCTCCCCATTTTATTATAAACCGAAAAAAGATACCGTCCTCCCAAAGCAGGCTCGAACGCCTGACAATGGAAGGACGGTATTTTTTTCTGATTCTTTTTTTGTTCAAAAATAAGCTGCCAAAGCACCTTTCACTGTCAACGTGTTACCACAATGATGTTGATGTGCCTCTTGCAACCTGCCATCAAATGACCTTCTGTATGCTAAACGATTTTTGAATATTCGAAAGTATAAACGACCGGTAATCATTTTCTTTGTAAAAAAAGCGGAACAAGTGCGGTTACTTTTGGGACAGCCGCTCCAGCTCTTGAATCCGCTGTTTCAATTCCTCCAGCTGGCTGTTTACCACATTTGGAATATCATGCTGGTTCAAATCATCGCTGGGGCGGATACGCTCTCCATCCAGCCGGACGACCGCAGCCGGAACACCGGCAGCAGTGCAGTTGCCGGGAAGGTTTTGCAGCACCACGCTGCCAGCTGCAATGCGGGTGTTGCTGCCGATCACTACCGGCCCCAGTATCTTTGCACCTGCGCCTACCAGCACATTGTCGCCCAGAGTAGGGTGACGCTTTCCGTGGTCTTTGCCGGTGCCGCCCAGCGTTACCTGATGGTAGATGGTGCAGTTTCTTCCAATTTCAGCCGTTTCGCCGATTACCACACCGCTGCCGTGATCGATAAACAGTCCCGACCCGATGGTAGCACCGGGATGAATCTCAATACCGGTAAGACCGCGTCCCAGTTGGCTGACAGTGCGCGCCAGAAAAAAGTGGTGATGACGATACAGCCAATGACCTACACGGTGGAACAGCAGCGCATGAAATCCGGGATACAGCAGCACCACCTCTGCCAGACTGGTTGCGGCAGGGTCTTTGGAACGGATGTTGCGCGCGTCAGAAAGAATACTCATACATTCACCTCATCAAAAATACCTGTGGACAGATACCGTTCGCCGCTGTCGGGCAGAATCGCCACGATCGTCTTTCCGGCGTTTTCCGGACGTGCCGCCACCTGTGCCGCCGCAAAGGCTGCTGCTCCAGACGAAATGCCCACGAACACACCCTCATGGTGTGCAAGGAATCGGGCTGTGTCCATCGCATCGGTGTCGCTCACGCCGGTGATTTCATCTACCACAGAAGGATTATAGTTTGCAGGAATAAAATTGGCGCCAATGCCCTGAATCTTGTGTGGACCTGCCTTGCCTCCCTGTAAAAGAGGACTGCTGGCAGGTTCCACCGCTACCGCGTACAGATTGGGATTTTGCTTTTTCAATGCTTGTGCGATGCCGGACAGCGTACCGCCGGTTCCCACGCAAGCTACCAGAATATCGACCTTTCCATCGGTATCGCGCCAAATTTCGGCAGCCGTTGAAGCATGGGCGGCTGGGTTGGCTGGGTTGTCGAACTGCCCCAGAATCACGCTGTTCGGTGTATTGGCACGCAGTTCTTCCGCCGCTTTCAGCGCGCCGGACATTCCCTCGGAGGCTGGCGTCAGCACCAACTGAGCACCCAATGCCTGCAAAAGGCTGCGGCGTTCGGCGCTCATGCTTTCCGGCATGGTCAGAATACAGCGGTATCCCCTGCTTGCCGCCAGATAAGCCAGCGCGATGCCGGTGTTGCCGCTGGTCGGCTCAATAATGGTACCGCCGGTGTGCAGCAGCCCCGATTCTTCGGCACAGCGGATCATCTCCAGCGCCGGACGGTCTTTTGCGGAGCCTAACGGATTGAAACATTCCAGCTTGGCGATGACAGGGGTACAGGTATGATGCAGCCGACTCAGCGCGGACAGCTGGATAAGCGGTGTGTTGCCGATGAGCTCGGCGATAGATGAAGCAATTTTCATGGAACGATTCCTCCCTTAGTATATTGTATGACGCAGTGTAACGTGCATTCGTGTCAGGCAGAACGTTTTGACAGAAACTGTCTTAGCAGCCATCCCATGGGGAACAGCGTTCTTTTCAGTATAGCGACCCTCTTTGTGATGCCTTCTTTGGGTGAGATAAAAAAAAGCCGCAAACCCGCTGTGCGGCGGGTTTGCGGCTTTGCCTGATTCTGCAAAAACCGTATGGTGCCGGATTAGACCGACACGCTTTCCTGTCCACAGCAAACAAGACCCTTGCAATAACAACAGCAAGAGCCACAAGAACAACAGTTGACTGTGAACAGACGTTTCATGTTAAATCCTCCCCATGTGGAAAACTTGTGTTCAAGTATATCCCTTGCATGGCAGCTTGTCAAGTATATTTCGCTTTAAAGTGCAAAATTATTTTCCCGACATAACCTTGTCGCTCCCCAGCCGCTTTGCAAGCCATGCAAAGACTGCCTCACTGTCTTTGGCGTGATTCGTGGAAAAGCCGATCGCAATAGACCGGTCGGTGTCCATGATAAACTTTGCAAAGGGGATTTTCTGCATACCAACGCGGTCAAAACGGCGTTCCACCCGTTCAATTTTGTGGATAGGGATAAAAAGCAGACGCCCCCGATTCCGGCAGACAATAAAGCTTTGCAGCAAATGTATTTCACCCTGCCAGACTTTATAAACAAGGTGAGATGCCGTATATTCCTGATCTAACAAATAAATATCGTTATCCGTCAAATGGCTTATCGCAGCGCGCGCCTGTATCGCTGAGCGCAAAGCCGCAAAAGCAAGGATTGCAACGATACCCAGAAAAAGCAACAGTTTGCAGGACGCCAGTTTGGGGTAGCAGCGCCAAAGAACCAACGAGCATACTGCAAATCCAATTGCGCAAAGCAGTAATCTCCTCAATTCTTTCATCATAAAATCTTTTTTAATCTTTCCCATGACATTTTCTCTTTTCATCAAATTTGTGTTTTTCTCGATGGCTGTTCACAACAAGGAGATTTTGAAAAAAGGCTCAACCTTTCGGTTGAGCCTTGCAAAGAACGGTCTAATTACAGCTTCAAAATGCCGAGCGATTGAAGCAGCAGGAAGAAAAGCAGAATAGGCGTAATATATTTTACCATAACGATATAAAGCTTTTCTCTTTTAAATTTAATACCGCCTATCGTAACCTCGTCGATAATGGACTTCGGCTTCGATACCCAGCCTACCAACAGACAGGTTGCAATTGCTACGATCGGCATCAGCAGATAATTGCTGATATAATCCAGAACATCGAGTATTTGACCAACCGAGCCGTTGGGCAGGGTCAACTCGAAATAGAACAGATTATAGCCGAGACATACGGCAAGTCCGGAAATTAACGTAACGGCAGTAACCGCCAGTGTTGCTTTCTTTCTGTTTAAATGCAGCTTATCCATAGCACAGGAAACGATCGCTTCCATAATGGAGATGGAAGAAGTTAATGCGGCAAAGGCAACTGTCACGAAGAACACCACGCCGACAACCATTCCCAGCTTTCCCATGGCATCGAAAACCTTAGGCAGCGATATAAACATCAGGCTTGGACCAGCACTCATGCCTTCGGTTCCCATAAAGGTGAATACAGCGGGAACAATCATCAGTCCGGCAAGAAAAGCAACAAGCGTGTCAAAAATTTCAATTCGGTTTACCGATTTCACCAAATCGGTGTCTTTTTTCACATAGGAGCCGTAGGTTATCATAATACCCATCGCAACACTTACGGAATAGAACAGCTGTCCCATAGCATCCATAAGGATCAGCATAAACTCCTTAAAGGTCATGCCCGAAAAAT
>CAMNVW010000122.1 GCA_946563605.1 uncultured Clostridia bacterium
AATCCGTTCGCCGGTGTTTTGTTCTGTGCCGAATGTGGACACGCGCTCACTCGCCGCAGCGGTCAGACGCCGATGCTTTTGTGTACCCATCCGGCGTGCAAAAATGTCGGCTCCCGTCTGGATTATGTGGAGGACGCCGTCTTGCAGGCAATCACGCACTGTTTTAAAGGGTATCGTTTTTCTGCTGTGGAATCCCACAGCAACGGGCATGGCGAACAGCTTGTGCTTTTGCAGAACAATCTCGACCGGCTGCAAAGACGCACCGAAAGGATTTTTTCCATGCTGGAAAGCGGTGTTTATACGCCCGACGTCTTTCGGGAACGGATGCAAAAAAACGAACAGGAGATTGTTGCTCTCACACAATCGATTGCAAAATGCCGGCGGCTTGGCGCAGTCAACCACCCCACTTCCTGTTTTACCACAGAGGAGCTTGTACGGCTCTATCGAACAGCCTCTCCCACACAGCAAAACGCACTTTTAAAGCTCTTGTTTTCGCGCATCCTGTATCAAAAGGAAAAGGGCGGGCGAAAATTTCAAAAGCAGTTTACCCTTTCGTTTTATCCTGCCCTGCCGTTTAAAGAAAACTAAACTCTTCAATACAGCCTACCCTGCCGCCGAAAAACTCCATCTATCCGCTTATCCTTACCAATCAAATAAAAAGGACTGACGTGCCGAATGTTGCAGTACGTCAGTCCTTTTTTTGATGCTTATAAAAATGGTTTCAGCAGAAATCGCTTACTTTGCTGCTTCTGCGTTCTCAAGAATAGAGGTGCAGTGTGGACAGCGAGTTGCTTTTATGTCAATTTTACTCTGGCAGAATGGGCAGGTTTTGGTGGTTGGCGCAGCTTCTTCCTTTTTGTGACCGAGACTCAGCAGTTTGTTGATGCCTTTCATCAGGAAGAACAAAATCAAAGCCATAATCAGGAAGTTGATGACCGCTGAGACAAATGCAGAAGCAAAGCCGGAAATATCCTGAATGGTATAGGTTGCTGCGCCGGTCAGAAAATTCAAGATCGGATTGATGAAGTTATCGGTCAGTGAGGTGACGATTCCAGAGAACGCACCGCCGATGATCACGCCGACTGCCATGTCCATCACATTTCCACGCAGTGCAAATGCTTTAAATTCCGAAATAAACTTTTTCATGTGTGATACCTCCGAAAATATATATTTTTCAAGCAGAAGTATAGCACATTTTGCGCTTGTTCCACAATATTTGACATCTTTTTCGATTTTTCGTCCAAAAAGTGCGGCTTCATTTTATTCTTTTTATACAATTCAAACAAGGTTTGGCTTGTTTTATTCATGAAAAAGACGATTTCAGCCTAAAAACACCGTTTTTGTCCCCAAAAAGAATAAAAAACAGATTGACATCCTTCCGGTACGGATTCTTCGGTACCAATATCAGTCAGTCCTGCTTTTACCTGTCCCCAAGGCGCTGTGTACCGCTGGCTCAAATACCTCGTCGCCGCACCCATCTCACCGTCTGGACCACCAAATTGTGATAAGATATAAATATTCTATCATCATAGTTGACATTGCCTGTTTGACGTTTCATTTCAGAAGTTCCTGTCTGCTTCCTTGATCCATCTCTGGATCGTCGACCTTGCAATCAGGACTGTCCTTTTCTTCCAACTTTTTCAGCAGCTTTCAAAAAGATCAATATTAGTGCGTTCCATCGACTAATTCCGCGCCTGTTTTTGAAAGCGCATCTGCAACGCGCTGAATGGTTGGACAGCGGGTACCATCTTTGAATTTCGTACAGACACCCATATGAACTGCGTCCGGTTTTAAGGAAATCAGTCGTTCAAGTTTTTCCTGCATACCATCATCCCAGACGCCGCAGCCATTACAGCGAAAAAAAGCCTCCAGTTCTAATTCTTCATTCGAATAACGAGCAAATGTTTTTGTCTTTTGATTGAATGCTTTCAAACAACCAGCCCCTGTGCAGACAGTGTTTGCCTTCTGACAGGCAAGAATAACGATTCTTTTCATTCCGACCTTTCCTCCCTTTTATGATATGAATGGTAGAAAATACGCAGTATTCCTTCTTGATCGGTCATGATCTCCGCATCCACCTCATATAATTCCTTAATAAGTTCTTTTGTCAGCAGTTCCCGCGGTCTCCCTTGAGCGATAATTTCTCCATGCTTCATCGCATACAAACGATCACAATACATAGCCGCGATGTTCAGATCATGAACTGCTGAAATAATGGTACAATCCAATTTTTTGACAATATCCATCAGCCACAGCTGATACTTGATATCCAAATGGTTTGTTGGTTCATCCAGAATCAGACACGGTGTTTGCTGTGCCAATGCTCTGGCTAAGATAATTCTTTGCTGTTCTCCTCCTGACAGGGTGGAAAAAGAGCGTTCTTCAAAATCCTGCATTCCAACCGCTTTCAGCGACTGCCGCATGATCTGATAATCCTCGGCAGTATCTCGATCCAGCGCGCGTTTATGTGGGGCACGTCCCATCATCACCACGTCCCGAACGCTGAATTCAAAGTTATAATAGTTGTGCTGAGCGACCACCGCTATCTTTTGAGCAGATTCCTTAACACGGTAGGAAGAAAGTTCCTTACCGTCCAGATAGATTGCTCCGCCAGAAGGGTTCAAAACACGATAAAGGCAGCGCAATAATGTACTTTTTCCACTGCCGTTTGGTCCTATGATACCAACAAATTCCCGGTCATTGGCTTCAAAATCGATTCCTCGGAGAATTTCAGTATTGCCCAGCACCGCACGCAGCTGCTGTGTTGTGATTTTCATGATTCTTTCCCCCCGAAACCATATTTTTTGCGTACCATCAGCCAGATAAAGACAGGGGCGCCGATCATCGAAGTCAAAATTCCGATTGGAAGTTCTGTGCGTTCCAATAAAGTTCGGCATAAAACATCTGCCCATAACAGAAACAGCGCACCTAATAAGGCACATAAAGGCACCATCTTTTTATGATCGGTTCCAAACAGGATACGGATAATATGCGGAATAATCAGTCCTACAAATCCAATTACCCCCGCCGCATATACCGCAAATCCAATCATCAAAGAAGAAACAACTAAATAAAGAATCCTCCAGCGATGCAGATCGGTTCCCAGTGTAATCGCGGATTCATCTCCCAAAAGCATCAGGTTCAGTGTTCGATACTGTGTTAAGAAAAAGCAGACGCCTACTATTGTTGTAATCAAAAGGAGTTGATTGGTTTCCCAGTTCGCGGATGCCAAACTTCCCATCGTCCATCGCATAACTGCCTCCATTGCCCCGGAACTGTTGTTTTTGACATAGAGCAGAAAGCTGGAAATTGCGCTGCAGACCGAAGATAGTGCCGTTCCGGCAAGGAGAAGCTTGACTGAGGTAGCTTTTCCGCCCATATTCGCCAGAAATATAACGCCAATAGAAACCAAAAAAGCTCCTATAAATGCCATTATTCCAACGTAACCATTGCCCAACGCTGTTCCTACGCCAAGGATAATGGCAAAAGTTGCACCCAAGGAAGCTCCTGACGAAATTCCCAACACATAAGGATCCGCCAGAGGATTTTTCACAATTGCCTGCATAACAACACCTGCCGTTGAAAGGGAAGCTCCTATGGCAATTGCCAAAACCAATCGTGGAAGGCGGACATACCACACAATATCACTCATACTGCCCGAGCCATAAATTTGCGCATCACCAATACCAAAAGTTTTAAATAAAATAACGCGGTAAACGTCCCCCATTGCAAGGTCCACAGAACCAATTGTTACTGCCCACAGCAGCGATAAAATTAACATTGCCGACAACAGCAGCACTGCAATCCAGTAAAACGGTTTGCCATATAAAACGCCGTTTTTTAAATCTACACTTTTCACAAGCTCATTCCCCTAAGTCAGTGCCCAGAATCTTCTTTTTTGGAAGCTTCTGGGCACTGTGATTTAATATTTCGATTACTGGTAAAGCTCCGGGTAAAGATTTGTTGCAACATCCAGAATACCATCCAGCGTCCTCATGCCGCTGCAATAAATTCCAGACAGATTGATTGGATAAACACGTCCGTTTTTTACTGTATCCAAAGAAGCAAATTTAGGATCTTCTGTAATCAATTTAACAACATGTTCTCCAGCATAGTCCACATCGCCTACACTGTAACCATCATACCATACCATAAAGATTGCATCCGGATTTACGGCAATCAGATCTTCCGCACTGATATTGGCATTTTCTCCGTGCTTGCCGACACACAATTCCGCTCCGCCATTGATGGCAACGTTTCCGCCGAGAGTATCTTCTCCGTAAACTCGGTAGGTTCCGCCCTCATCTTCCAGAACAGCCGCTGTTAAACGGGTTTGGTCTTTCAGATGGGTGTTGATTTTTTCTACTTCTCCCTGAATCTCATCAACAATTTCCTGCGCGCGATCCTCTACATCAAAGATTTTTCCAAGATTGAGGATGTCCTCACATTCTTCATCAATTGTCTGTGGATTTTCCTTTGCAGGTCCGCGGCAAGCGCTGTTAAGCGACATATAGGTGCCTACATTGCGCTCATGCCAGAAATCGACATCTCCCAAACGTTTATCAGAAAATGTGCTGTACCAGCCGGTGATAAAATCCGGTTCCAAAGCAAGGATTTCCTCTTTACTTGGCATGCTTTCATAATAATTGATCTTTGCAAACTCGTCCTGAAGATCTTCGCGCACTTCACCGTCTAAACCGCACGCACCGACAATTTTGTCTGCAAGACCCAGTGCCAACAGTGTTTCAATATTATTCTGATTCTGTGCCCATACTCGTTCCGGTGCCTTTTCAAAGGTATATTCCACCGGTTCTTTTGCGTAATTGTATGTGGTAATTGTTAGAGGGTAGTTCGCGGATACTTCTGTGCTTTCTTCTGTCGGCTTGTCTTCAGCCTCTTTCTCTGTTTCAGACTCAGCAGTTTCTTTGGTAACCGGCTGTTCTGCTGTTTCCTTATTGGATGCAGGCTGGCAGGCACTGATGCTCAAGCAGAGTGCTCCACAAAGCAAGACAGTTAAGATTTTCTTCATCATTGTAAAATTCCTCCTTAAAATAAATAAAAGCCGCAGGATTCAAGTATCCTGCGGCTTTTAAGCAACACAAATAATTCCCCTTTTAACCTAACTTTTTAAGGCAGAGGCGAATTCTGCAACATCCCTTGAGTCCGAACAAATGCTGCGTTT
>CAMNVW010000123.1 GCA_946563605.1 uncultured Clostridia bacterium
TTAAAAGCTTATCAATATCAATAGAACGGGTGATGACGTGTTCTGAAGCATCACCATTGCAATAATTCATAAAAACGCGGCGCGCTTTTTTAGTAAGAGATTGAAGTCGCTGTTCAATCTCTTCTGGAATACCAAACAGCTGATCTTCTTTATCCAGAGCACCTGTATACAGGGCAAATTTTAAAATATGTTTGCAGGGCTTTTTATTGTTTTCAAAGTCTTTACACGTACAGGAATGCAAGGAAGTTTTCCAGTTGATCCTTTCTGAAAAGCTACGCCATTATTGTTGATTGATTTTATTTCAATATTTTCTGTTTTTGCTCGTTCCAAACGAGATCGTGTATCAGACGAACAAAGAATATCGCTAGTCCAAAAATCATAGATATAATTGGAAGAATACAGCGGATCGTTAGGATTATCTTTTGGAGTTAAATGTAGACGTTCATCATCAGGAATGGGTCGTGTATTTTTAATAGAATTTTTTTGGTAGATATAATAGGCAAATCCACCTACGATCGCAGCAAAAAGCAAAACAGCCCAATATTCTGATAATAGAGCAATAAGAATACAGATGACAACAAGTCCGATTATAATATGCATAATATCCTCCCCCGATTGACAAAATCTGACAATCTAGTATAATAGTTACTAAGGAGGAAGTGTCGAACGCATTTTCTTCCATTTAAGGGGACATCTGGAGTACCAGTCCAGATGTCTCCTGCTATCCTATAGCCTTTTCTTCAAAATCACTACATTTTTTATATTTTGGCATATCAGCTAAATCCTCGGCATACTCCATCAGGCGCTCTTGACCGTCAGCATTGAGGTCATCATAAATTTTGAGTAGCGGGTGTTTATCCGCATCGTCCTCTGAATTTACTTCGGTAAGTTCGGGGGACTTTTTTGTTTCTTGAAAGCCTGTTTCCCAAAGAGTGTCAAGAGAAACCTCCAGCGCCTTAGCTATTGAGATACTTTGACGACCTCTTGGCTCTTTTTTGCCTTTGAGATAGTCGGATATAGCAGCTTCACTTAATCCAGTGGATCTTGCTAAATCAACGGCTTTCATGTTCTTTTCGGTCAATAGTTTTTTCAATTTATCTTGAAAAGCCATCTTTTCACCTCTCTTGGCTCAATCTTAACATAAGTAAAGAAATTTTGCAATAGGTATTGACAAGCTTAACATATGTGAATATAATAAAACTATACTTAGCAAAAGTTAAGAAAGGAGTAGCTATATGAAGTATCCGTTCAAATATCCAACGCTATATGGTGAGTTGGCTATGCAAGGTAAGACGAAAAAAGAGCTTGCAAAGGCTCTCAATATCACAATGGCTGGATTGAGATACAAGCAAAGCATGGAAACCGATGGTGACTTTCGAGGAGAAGAAATGAGAGCTGCAGCATCTTATTTAGATAAACCGCTTGAATATCTCTTTGCTGCGAACGACGAAGAAAGGAGGGTGGGGTAGAGGATGGATCTGAAAACAGAGCAAGGATTATTCCTCAGATTCCGCATTGATGATGAAAAGCTATATAAGGTGCTAGATGATTTGGAGAAAGCAAGGAAAATCATCGGGGAGTGCTACAGCGCGTTGGGAGCAATGGGAATAGTTGAAATCAAAAAAGAGACTGCCGCCGGTCAGCAGCAGTCTCAGGAAGACTAACTCATACGGTCAATCTCTTCGAGTTTAACTATAAACTCATTCAAGATATTTGCTGTGTTCTGAACGATTTTGCGAGCATCGGAAACAGAACAGGGTGCTGAGGAATCGGCATTAGATGGCATAGTGTTTTGTACATAGTTTGCCAAAAGTTCTCGAAGATATTGAGTGTATGGAATTTCCTTCCATTGGCTCATAAACATTCCCCTCCTTTCTGTGCTGATTATAGCACGGGAGAAGAGGAAAGAAAAGAGAGGGGGTGGATGTAAAGATTCCAGCAGAAGAATGTTCACATCAAAAAATAACCTCTTTCATAGGACAACCCATCAGAACCATATCATTCATCAGGAGGTGACTGTCATGGCAAGAAAAGAGCTGACTTCAAGAACCTGTATCCGGCTGCCAGATGGAACGGTCCTGCCAGTGAGCACCATTCACGATGTTGGTGGCCCCAATATGCGCGTGGAGCACCATTTGCCGCCGGAGGAATGGGAACAGATGGTTCAGACGATGATGAAACGCACGGGTGAGGTCATGTCGGACTACTACAATGCGAGTCAATCTACATAAAAGAAAGGAAGTTTCTAATGATTAGAAAAGATAAGGAGATTCCCAAAGAAGGATTAGAGAAACAATCTGCCTTTATCTTCGCCGTAGCGGAAGGTTTGAGCCGGCAGCCGGAAGGAAAAATCGTGCTGATCGACTGTCCCTGCGGCGGAAAGATCAAGGCAATCCGCAGCGAGTACAATGGACATCACACCACTATCGCGGTGTGCAACAGCTGCAAGCGCAGAATCAAAGGCAGCAGCGGCGCGCTGGATGCCTACGAAAGGAAGTAAAACAGATGATTCAGGCATTGGAAATCTTTGACTTATTATATCTGCTGGCATTACCATGTTTGTTTTTGCTGATGTATTGCGCTTTGTACGTGTTTTACATGATCGCACTGTGGCTTATAAAACGAGATGTGAAGCAAAAAGTGCATGAATATGCAAAGGAGAAGCAGGATGAATCGGAACGAGATTGGGAAGAAAACAAAAATAAAAGAGCCGTTTGAAAGAGTGAAGCGGACACAATGTGAAAATTGCTGGCACACCGAAAGCGATTGTGCGGACTGCGATTATAAAATGATATACGATGCGGCAGACGAAGTCTTGAAAAAATTCTATTACAAAGGATACCAGGAGGTGTGCAATAATCGCCGCTGGAAAATCAATGGTGCGTACATGAATCAGGTCAACGGCATGAATAGAAAGAGGTGGTAGAGATGGAAAGCCGATGGACAGAGGAAGATCAGCTGATAGCCAGAATACTGAAAGGCTATGGCGTTTCTTCTATATGCAAAATGCAGCTGATCGGCGGACAAGTCATCACGTTCTGGAAACAGGGGAACGAGATGGGCGGAATGCCGAAGGGGATATTCAAAAACCTTGAAATCGGCGAAACCGTCACGCTGGACAAGATCATCGGCGCAGAACCGGACAAAGAGAAAAGACCCTGATTCAGTTGCTACTGAATCAGAGCCTTTAAGGAAAACCTATTTGAATTACCAATATTCAACCTCATTATAGCATAGGTTTTCCCGAAAAACAAGGCAAAAACGGCGATTTTTTTACTTCGCCGTTTTTGTTTTACCGTTTCACAACAGTTTATGAAGGAGAGGGGAAATTTATGCGCAGGGCGAAAAGAAGGATTTTTTCGGGGTCAGTTTGTGAGCAGGAAGTTTACGACATTCCCGAACAGACCAGAAATATCAAAGCCGCAAAACCGCCGATCCCCCGTTTTAAGACAGAGGAGGAACGGGAACAGCATAAGCTGGGAATCTCCCGACGCCGGCACGCGCGGCTGGTAAATGAAAATTTTTCCCCGACCTCCCTTTACAGCACCCTGACCTTTTCCAACGAATACGAAGTACATACCTTTGAGGAAGCCAAACACATTCGGAACAATTTTATCCGCAGGTTAAAGTATGCCTGCCCAGATGCCAGAATCATGGTGTATCTTGGCAGGGGAAAATCCACCAGCCGCATCCACCTGCATATGCTGTCCGAGGGTGTCCCGCAGGAAGTGATCCTTCGCCAGTGGTATCTGGGCAGCGTAGTCCGTATTGAACATCTGAAGGAGCACAACTATTACGATGGAATTGATTACGGGCAGGATTATACCGGTCTTGCAAATTACCTGTTTGACCACTGGACACCGGAACAGGGCGGACACCGGTGGAAGCCGACCAAAAATCTGCGGCAGCCGGAAAAGGAAGCTCCGAAGGAAATCAAGAGGGAGTATTCGGAAAACAAACCTCCCAGAGCACCGAAGGGGTATATGCTGGTGGAAAGCAAAGCAACCCGATACGGTTATCTATACTTTAAATATGTAAAGATACCGCCAAAAAGAACCAGAAAGAAAGGCGAGCATGAAAAAATGAGGAGCTAAAGAAATTTGGCTCTGACAAGCCTTGTAAATGTGTAATGTTTTGTGGCGAAGGAGAAAGAAGAAATGATTTTAATAACAGGACAAAGCATCAGCACCGGAATCGGGATCGCCGCACTTGCGGCGCTGATTCTCTATTCAGTAGTTGCTTGTATAAGGAGATAGCAATGCAGAAAACATTAAACGATTCGACCGTGATTCTGGGGAAAAGAACGCCCAGGCTCACCGACCCGTCCGAAAGTCAGGAACAGCAGCAGCTTGTCAGCTGGACGGACTTCATGCAGCACAAATATCCAGAATTGGAATTACTGTTTCACATTCCGAATGGCGGCAAGCGCAGCAAAAGCGAAGCGGCAAGGTTCAAGGCGGAGGGTGTAAAGTCGGGAGTGCCGGACTTGTGCCTGCCGGTAGCACGCGGCGGGTATCACGGGCTGTATATCGAGATGAAAAAGCAGGGCGGCGTCATATCGGTAGATCAGTCGAAGTGGCTGCACGCCCTCAGTCAGCAGGGATACCTGACCGCCGTTTGCTACGGCAGCGAGGCGGCAGAACAGATATTGACAGAATACCTTGCGGGAAAATGAGGGGGAGGAAAAGCATTGAAAAACGTGCTCGAGAGAATGGAAGAAAACAACACAAAATTCAAGGTTGCAACTTTCGTTGCAAAACAAAAAGAATCCTATGATTTTAAAGTGAGATACGCCGAAAAAACGGCGTGGGAATTTTACGAAAATTCGGAAATAGCAGGACAATGTTATGTAGCGGTCGGTGGACTGGATAGCATCACTCTGCTGCTGTTTTTGCGCTCGATTGGGATTGATGTTCCAGCTGTATCGGTGTCTTGTTTGGAGGATAAAAGCATACAAGCCATTCATAAACAGATTGGTGTTCAATCGTTAAAACCAATCAAAAGCAAGATAGAGGTAATTCGGGAATATGGTTTTCCGGTCTTATCCAAAGAGATTGCAGGGAAAATTTCTTTGCTTCAAAATCCCAGTGAAAAGAATAAAACCGTTCGTCATGCAATTATCACCGGTGAAACAGGAGAATACGGAGGATTTCAAA
>CAMNVW010000124.1 GCA_946563605.1 uncultured Clostridia bacterium
CAAGTATACTTGACATCCTCTGTCAGACTCCTATCCTGTTTAAAATACTGGTATCAGCATCGCAAGCGCAACGCCTAAAATAGCGCCTGCCAAAACTTCTGTCGGCGTATGTCCCAGCAGCTCCTTGAGCAGCGCTTTTCCTTCCTCGCGCTTGCGGACCTCCTCAGGGTTTGGCTGCGCACTTTTGCGGCGCTGAAAAAACTGTTTTATGCTCATCTTTTTCTCCGGTGCAAACATATCCCGAAGATTATCGGAAGTCATTTCCACAATTTTATTTAAAACCTTTGCCTGTTCGCCTGCGGCGCGGCGCACACCCATCGCGTCATACATTACAATCGCTGCAAATGCAAGCGCTAACGCAAATTCCGGTGAAGCAAAGCCCATTTTTCTTTCGATTGCGACTGTCAGCGAACACACCAGCGCGGAGTGGGCGCTTGGCATTCCGCCGGCGCCCACCATACGCTCCCAGACCACCTCTTTTGTTAAGACAAAAGTCAAAAGCGTCTTGAGCACCTGTGCAGACAGCCATGCAAGAAATGCAACATCAATATAATAGTTGCTAAAAACAACTCCTATGTTTTCCATATCATCATCCTTAAAATACGGTTTGTTTAGTTCTTTCGACTCAAAATAAATTCCGCCAAATCGTACAAAAATGTTCCGTCCTGACTTGTCCGACAGCAATCCATCCGGTCAAGCGAGCGTTTTGCAAGCTCAATTTTCTCTGCGGCGATCTCCCATGCGCGGTCGATGCCGTATACCGAAACATAAGTGGTCTTATCATTTTGTGCGTCGGAGCCAATTGGTTTGCCAAGGACTTCCTCGCTGCTGGTGCAGTCGAGAATATCATCGGTGATCTGAAACGCCATACCGATGTTCTGCGCATAAACATCCGCAAGCTGCATGGTCTGCTCGTCCGCATCCGCTGCAAGACAGCCCAGCTTAACCGCAGCCGCAATCAGCGCGCCTGTCTTCAGCCGGTTTGTTTGCTCTACCCGTTCAATCGGCGCCTGCATCCGCTCATTTTCCAAATCCAAACGCTGACCGCCAATCATTCCACAGTGTCCGGCAGCGTCTGCCAGCATCTGAATTGCCAAAACAGTCTGTGCCGCAGGCAGCACGCTGTGCTGTGCAATCACTTCAAACGCCTTGGTCAGCAGTCCGTCCCCTGCAAGCAGTGCGACCGCCTCCCCAAAGGCGGCGTGACAGGACGGCTTGCCGCGGCGCATATCGTCGTCATCCATACAAGGCATATCATCGTGGATCAGCTAATAAGCGTGAACCATTTCGAGCGCACAGGCAAACGGCAGCGCCGTTTTCTCCCTGCCGCCGAGCAGTTTACAAAATTCCAGCGCCAGCGCTGCGCGCAGACGTTTTCCGCCATTCAGCAGACTGTAACGCATCGCAGTGGTAACAGTATCGTCTGGTTGTTCCGGCAGATAAAGCTGCAAAGTTTCTTCCACTAACTTTACATCCTGTGCAAGCTGCGCCTTAAAATCAGCCATTCTCTAATCCATCCCTTCTGTTTTCTGCTGCGTGAGCGTTTCAAAATTGAGTTTTTCTATTTTAAGCTGTGCCGTGTCCAGCTTCTTTTGACAAAACGCAATCAGCTTTGCCGCCTGCGCATACAGATCCATGGATTCATCCAAGCCTGTCTGCCCTTTTTCGAGCATTTGCGCAATTTCCTCCAAGCGGTTCAGCGCCTGTTCAAAATTTAATTTTTCTGCCATCGTTCCCATCCTTTTACAAAAGGTTCGATTCTTCTATCCCCGCTACCTCGGCGTAAACGGTTCCATCCTGCAAACGGATTGCCAGCTTATCCCCCACGGAAACCTCTTTCACGGAAGAAACGCTGTGTCCGTCTTTCATCGCAATGCTGTAACCGTTTTTAAGCCGCGCAATCGGATTGAGCGCTTCTAAGCGTGCTTTTTGCAGCGTGAGCGCCTCCTGTTTTCTTATTATAGCATTTTTTACATGAAATTGAATAGATTTCTCAAAATATTCCAATTTTTTTGTATAATTATCAACCAGCCTTTTCGGCTCTGCAAAGCAGGACTTTGCGCAAACAGCCGCAAACCGCTGTTCTTTCTTCTGAAAATTCATTCTGACGGCGGTATCTATCCGCGCGGTCATGTCATCTAACCCCTGCAAAAGCTCGTTGATATTTGCACTTGCAAGCTCTGCCGCCGCCGAAGGTGTCGGTGCGCGCAGATCCGCCGCATAATCGCACAGGGTAAAATCCGTTTCATGCCCAACTGCTGAAATCACCGGCGTTGAACACGCGGCAACCTGCATCACCAGCTGTTCATCATTAAAGCACCACAAATCCTCCATAGAGCCGCCGCCGCGTCCGATGATGATGACGTCGCAATCTCCAAATTCATCCAGCTGCCGCAAAGAAGCGGTCAAAGACGCCGGCGCTTCACTTCCCTGCACCAACGCTGGGGCAAGCACCACCGTCGCGATGGGATATCTCCGCGACAAAATATTGAGGATATCCTGCAAAGCAGCGCCCGTTTCGGAGGTAACAACACCGATGCGCTTTGGAAATCTTGGAATCGGGCGTTTGTTCTCCTGTGCAAACAATCCCTTGCTCTCCAGCTTGCGGTAAAGCTGTTCAAAGGCGACCTGAAGCGAGCCTTTGCCGTCTGGCTGCATCTCGTACACATAAAGCTGATAGGAGCCGTCGCGCTCATACAGCGAAACCGAACAGCGCAGGATTACCGCCATCCCGTCCTCCGGCTCAAACAGCAGGGATTTTGCGTAGCTTGCAAACATCACTGCCTTGACCGCACAGCCGCCCTCTTTTAAGGTAAAGTAAAAATGCCCGCTGCGGTAATGGTTGACAAAGTTGGAGATCTCCCCTTTCAGCAGAACGTCCTGCAAGCGAAAATCCCCGTCCAAAACACTTTTTACATAGCGGTTCAATTGAGAAACCGTAAGAACATTATTCAAAGCAAACACCGTTCCTTACCGCTGTCAGAATCGCCGTTCCTGCCGCGTTGTCTGCCGAAAATTCCGGTGTGGCAAAATAGCCGCCGTATTCTTCGGTGATTTTTTTACTGATGAGGCTGTTTGACATCACGCCGCCCGAAAAAATCAGCGGCAGATTCGGATATTTTTCCCGCACATTCTGCGCCATCTGCTCCACGATTTTGCAGACCGAATCAATGCAGAAGCGTGCGATATTTTCGCGGCTCTCGCCTTGCTTCAGCAGCTTTTCACATTGATTCTGCAAACCGGAAACACAGCAGTTTCCATCCTTGAAGGTGGTCTTGACCGGAAAGCGTTTATCCGCCAGCAGCGAAAGCGCATCCAGCTCCCTGCCTGCCGGAAAAGGAAGTCCCAGCATTCCGCCGACGCGGTCGATTGCCTGTCCGCATTTTAAATCGAGCGAGTGATAAAGGATCTCGGTATGAAACACCTCGTCGCCGCCTTTGCTGACATGAACACATTCGGTTGTGCCGCCGGAAAAATGAAACGCGATAAACTCTTTGCCAATCAAATCCAGTCTGCCTGCGGAGTAGAGCGCCGCCGCGATATGTCCGCACTGATGAGAAAACTCAACCATCGGAATGCGGTTGACCGAGCTGATTGCGCTTGCGGCAAGTTTGCCTGTCAAAAAGCACGGCATATAGGAGTCCTGCTGATTCCTTGGTCTTGCCGAAACACCCACCGCCGCAAGCTGTACCGGGGGCAAATCAAAAAACAGCTCCTCGATAATCTGCGGGAGCTGTTTTACATGAGCAAACACGGCGTCGCTTTGCTTTAATCCCAGAGCGCCCTGGGCAACCGGCAACAGCTTTTTCCGGTGGGCGATGCGTCCGGTCTCACTGTGAAAGACCGCCGCTGAGGTTGTATAATTACTGGTGTCGATCCCCAGATAATATGCCATTTTTTTCACCCTGTCTTTGCATCGTATTCTTTTATTTCTTTTTTGCGGGGTTCAATTCGTTCGCAATCGCACCAAGGACGCCGTTGACAAAGGCATATTCGTCTTCGCTTGCGTATTGCTTGGAAAGCTCGACCGCTTCGTTGATGGTGACGTTGACCGGTACATCGTCTATGTACTGCATTTCATAGGCTGCCATGCGCAGAATCGAAAGAGATACCTTTGAGATACGGGAGAGCTTCCAGTTTTTCAGCTTGGCTTCAATCTGTTGGTCAATTTCTTCCATATGTTCCACTGTGCCTTTTGCAAGCTTCAGTGTAAAGTCATTGACCTGCAAATCTCTGGTTTCGGTTGCACCCTGAATAATCTCGTCAATATCCATATTTGTAAATGTTTTTTCAAACAGCAGGCAAAAAGCCGCCTGACGGGATTCATGTCTTGTCATAAAAATTTATCCTTTCCGGCTTTATGCCGGCGGCACAAAACCTGCTCTGTTTTTCTGTCAAACTCTTTTACATCCAATTACTGTTCGATTGCCGGCATTGTCTGTGGGAAAACGATACCTGCAACGTGAACGTTTACCTTAGAAACTGCGATGCCTGTCATATTCTGAACCGCATCTTTCACTGCTTTCTGCAAGGTTTCCGCAACCTGTGGAATGTTGGCACCGTATTTCAGGTTGACGCTGATGTCGATTACAGCAACGTCATCATTGAGGCTGATTTGGATTGGCTTGGAAATGCTGCCCTTGCGCAGAAAGTTTTTGATTGGGGTATAGGTGTCTGCAAGAGAAACAACGCCGTCAATCTCACCTGCCGCATAGTTGGAAATGGTCGCCAAAACCTCCTGGGAAATTTTCAGGCTGCCGCTTGGCTGTTTATTATTTTCAACGTTCATGTATATTCCTCCTGTAATAAAGAATCAATAGACTTTACAAATTCTTTGGGAATGTTCTTATCTCATATACTTTGCATATTATACCATAATTTAACAAGCATTACAATCCCAATTTTTGTGGGGGAACTTGCCCCACTGCCCCTATTTTAGCTTCAAAAAGTTAGGAAGTTTTTTAAGGGGGTTGTGACCCCCTTGCCCCCGAATCACTGTTTGACCTTTGAGGAGGTCGGAAATTTTTAAGGGGGTTGCGACCCCCTTGCCCCCGAATTACTGTTTGACCTTTGAGGAGGTCGGAAATTTTTAAGGGGGTTGCGACCCCCTTGC
>CAMNVW010000125.1 GCA_946563605.1 uncultured Clostridia bacterium
GGCGGAACACTTTCCCTGCGGCATGACGAAGCGTTGACGATTCTCGGTCTGCCGATCGGCACACAGTGGGAAATTTCGGAACAACTGGAACCCAACTGGTCGGTATCCCCACAATCCGGTATCATCAGCGGTACGGTTCAGAAGGATGACGTAGCCATTGCAGCGTTCACCAATTACAAGGGAAAATTACCGGACAGACCGCTGACCGTCTACAAAATAGTTGACGGCAACGCCGGCGACAAACACAAGGAGTTCCACTTTACCGTGACGCTAAGCGATAAAACTATCAGCGGCACTTATGGGAATATGGAATTTACCCAAGGCGTGGCGAACTTTACCCTGAAGCATGGTGAACAAAAAACGGCAGTTGCTCTCCCAGCTGGCATTGGCTATACGGTAGCAGAAGCTGAAGCAGATCAGGATGGTTATACCACTACAGCTACCAACGCAAACGGCAAAATCACAGATGCAGTGATGGTAACATTTACGAACATCAAAAATGTAACGCCGGAGAAGCCGGAAGAGCCAGAGAAACCGGAAACTCCGAGAAAACCGGAGAAACCGGAACGTCCAACCCCAAAACAGAAACCAGAGACGGATTTGGAACCGGAATCAGAGACGGATTTGGAGCTGGAATCGGAACCAGAAACAAAACCAAAGAAAAAGGTACCAAATACCGGCGATGAGTCGAATGTCATCCCGTGTCTGATACTTTTGGCTGTTTCCGGTCTTGGAATAGTTTCCATATTGTTCATTTCCAAACGGAAACCCAAAGACACAAAATAATCCATAAACAGTCATGACGGCGGTTCGAGTGTTCGCAGCACCCGAGCCGCCGCTTTTTGCTTTTTCATCGGCAAAGAAATTGCGGAGGATAGTTTTCTTATAAGATAAGATGTGATATAATAAAAATAATTATTTCGTTCAAAAAATGGACGTCACTGCGTCTGCGCTTAGATAGTTAAGGAGGGTTTATTTATGCCAAAGCTGTATTCGGTCGCGCTTGCGAAATTGATCGAGGATTTGAAGCTGGAAATGGTTTATATGCCGCGTGATCCGCAGGAGATTATGGTTACAACAGTGGACATCAATCGTCCGGGGCTGCAGCTGTGCGGATTCTATGATTACTTTGACAGCAATAGAATTCAGATGTTTGGATTGAGTGAATTTGCTTACATGGAAAAATTCACACAGCAGCAGCGTCAGGAATTTTTGGATAAGTTCTTTTCGCAGAATATTCCGGCGGTTGTGATTACCCGCAACCTTGAAATTCCAGAGGAAATGGTAGAAGCTGCGAATACCTACGGCGTTCCGCTGCTGAGAACGGAAAAGGAAACCTGCGATTTTATGGCGACCATGATTGCGACGCTGAAGGTGGATCTTGCGCCGCGCATCACCCGTCACGGTGTGCTGGTGGAGGTTTACGGTGAAGGTATCTTGCTGCTGGGTGAAAGTGGCGTCGGTAAGAGCGAAACTGCCATTGAGCTGATCAAGCGAGGACACCGACTGATTGCCGACGATGCGGTGGAAATCAGACGTGTTTCGGATAAAACGCTGGTCGGTTCATCTCCGGCAAACATCCGCCACTTTATGGAACTGCGCGGTGTCGGTATCATCAATGCGCGCAGAATTTTTGGTATGGGTTCGGTTAAAATGACAGAAAAGGTCGACATGGTCATCGCGCTGGAACCGTGGGATAAGAGCAAAGTATACGACCGCATGGGCATGGAGGACGAACAGACCGAGATCATGGGCATTCGGGTGCCGTCGCTGACCATTCCGGTTAAAACAGGACGAAACCTCGCGATTATTATCGAGGTAGCGGCAATGAACAACCGTCAGAAAAAGATGGGCTACAACGCTGCACAGGAGTTGCTCAAACAGCTGGGCATGGTGGAGGATATTCCGCCGGAAGCGCTCAAAAATGCGCCGGATTATAACGCATACTAAGCTTGCCTGACAGCATAAATAAAAGAGAACAAAAACGAGGGGCAGAAACTATGAAACTGATTGCAGATACACATATTCACAGCATGGCTTGCAGCCATGCTTACAGCACCGTGATGGAAAACATCGAAGCCGCAAGACAAAAAGGTTTGCACTATATGGCGATGACCGAGCACGCGCCGACCATGCCGGACGCACCGCATATCTGGCACGTTCAGAGCCAGTGGGATGTGCCGTCCTTCTGGAACGGCGTCAACATCCTGCACGGTGTTGAGGCGAATGTAATCGATGAAAACGGTTCTCTGGATGTCAGCGAAAAGATTCTCGCAAGTCTGGAATGGGTCATCACTTCGATGCACCGTCAGTGTCTGCCAGTGACAACAAGGGAAAATCACACAAACGCATGGTTAAAGATTGCGCAGAATCCGAATGTCGACGTCATTGGACACTGCGCAAAGAGCGGCTATGATTTTGACGAGGAAGTCGTGCTGAAAGCGTTTAAGGAATATGGAAAGCTTGTAGAAATCAACAACAGCTGTTTTACACCGGATTCCACCTGCATCCCGCGCTATATGGAGATTGCGCGCTGCTGCAAACGCTGGGAAATTCCGGTGGTTGTAAACACCGATTCGCATTTTGCAGGAAATATCGGCGTGTTTGACCTTGCACTGAAAGCGCTGAAGGAGATTGACTTTCCAGAAAAGTTGATTGTCAACGCAGACCTTGGACGCTTTGAGGAAATCGTTGCGCAAAAACGTGCAGGTGTGCGCCGCTTTTAGGAGGAAATAATTTCATGGCTTGTCTGAATGTTGCCCAAAAGGAAAATCTTGCCGCGTTTTGTAAGGCGGAACAAATTCACGTTTTGTGGGACGAAGAAATGAAGAACCACACGAGCTTTAAAATCGGCGGACCGGCAAAGGCAGTGTGCGTCCCGAAAGACCGCGAACAGTTGAAGAAACTGGTTTGTTTTATACGACAGCAGCAGTTGAATGTCTGGTATGTCGGCAACGGTTCCAATCTGCTTGTCAGCGACGAGGGACTGGATGGCGTCGTTATTTTGCTGGACGCACCGTTTGATGGAGAAATCGTCGTACAGAACAGCATACTGGAAGCGCCTGCCGGAAAAAAACTTTCGGCGGTGTGTACGGCTGCCTGCACAGCGTCTTTAACAGGACTGGAATTTGCATGGGGGATCCCGGGCAGCATCGGGGGAGCAGTGTATATGAACGCCGGCGCTTATGGCGGCGAAATGAAGGATCACCTGCTCTGGGTGGAATATTTGAACCGTGACGGAGAGGTCGTTCGCCTCGAAAAAGAACAGCTCGGCTTGTCCTACCGTCACAGTTGCTTTATGGAAAAGGAATATGAGGGCGTATGTATTTTGCGTGCGGCATTTTTGCTCGAAGCGAAGGAAAAGGCAGCCATCCAAAGTGAGATGGACAGAGTCATGGCGCAGCGCAAAGAAAAACAGCCGCTGGAATATCCCAGCGCAGGCAGCACCTTCAAGCGTCCGCAGGGTGCATTTGCGGCAAAACTCATCGACGACTGCGGCTTGCGCGGTCTGACAGTGGGCGGTGCACAGGTAAGCACAAAGCACGCAGGTTTTGTGGTCAATATCGGAGGCGCCACCTGTCAGGATGTGCTGGATTTGACCGAGAAAATCAAAGCGTGCGTCAAGGAAAAGACCGGCTATGAATTGGAGCTGGAGGTCAAGGTCTTGCCGTAATGCCAGCCGCGCGGCAAAGAAGTCTTTGCCAAAAAGGATAAAAATGAGGGGAAAGTGAAAAATATGCGGTTTATTATTGTAACGGGAATGTCCGGCGCCGGAAAATCTGCGGCGATGAATGCGCTGGAAGATGTTGGAATCTATTGTATGGATAATATTCCGCCGGTGCTTATTCCAAAAATCGCGCATTTGGGAGGAAATGGTCAGGACGCCGAAGGAATCGACCGCGTCGCCTTGGCAATCGACGCAAGGGGTCTGCGCCAAAGTACGAGCAATCAGGACGCCACCAAGGAACTGATGGACACACTGACCGAACTCGACCGCGAAAAGGTGAACTATCAGATCCTGTTTTTGGACGCATCAAACGAAGAACTGATCAACCGTTACAAAATCACACGGCGTCCGCATCCGTTGATGGGAAAAAGCGATTCCTTGACGCGGGCAATCAACCAGGAACGGGAACTGCTGCGGCTTGCCAAGGAAAGAGCGGATATCGTGCTGGACACCACATTTTTGTCCGCCTCCCAACTGCGGAGCAATATCCATGAAATGTTCCGCAGCAGCGACCCCGACAAAGATGACTTTGTGGTGAACTGCATTTCCTTTGGCTTTAAGTTTGGTGTGCCGGCGGATGCGGACCTGATGTTCGACGTCCGCTGTCTGCCGAATCCTTTTTATGAGGAGCATCTGCGCTCGAAAACGGGTCTTGACAGGGAGGTGCAGGATTATGTGCTGAGCTCGCCGAAAACGGAGGGCTTTTTAATGAGGCTGTATGATTTTGTGGATTATATGATTCCGCTTTACCGCCACGATGAGCAGAAAAGCCAGCTGATGATTGCAATCGGCTGCACCGGCGGCAAGCACCGTTCGGTCACCATTGCGCTCAAACTTTCGGAGCATCTGAAGGCAAAGGGTCTGCGCGTCATCACCAGCCATCGGGATATTGAAAAGAAAAAATTGTAATACCTATTGAGGGAAAAAGAACAGTCAGGCGGCATACATCAATCAAAGAATATAACTGTAAGGAGGTCACATAGGTGACATTCGCAACCAAGGTAAAAAGTGAGATCAGCCATAATAAGGGGCTGATTGCGCGAAATAAAAAGGCGTTTTCCTATGGGATGCTGCTGTGCGGAAAGAGTTTTTCGGAACAGAGCATCACCATGACGTCGGAAAATAAATATGTCGCAAAACTGTATGCGAAGCTGATTTTCCAGCAGATACCGATGCAGACCAGTGTTACCACGCGGGAATATATCGGGAATTTTCAGCAGTCCACCTATGCGGTCAGCGTGGACGACGAGGAGGACAGAAAAACCATCCTGTCCTTTTTCGGACATGGGGAGGATGACGGACAGGGGTATAATCGGGAGCTTTTGGAGGATTTGGAGCACCGCCACGCATTTTTGGCAGGCGCATTTTTGAGCTGCTCCAACAT
>CAMNVW010000126.1 GCA_946563605.1 uncultured Clostridia bacterium
TGCAACTTTCTTCACACAAGAAAGTTGCCGAGGGAGTGGGGCGAGTAGCCCCACATCTAAAGGGGGTCTGGGGGATACTCCCCCAGCTTAGGGGCAAGGGGGTCGCAACCCCCTAAAAAGAAAAGCTACCGACCTTCTCGAAGGTCAAATAGTGGCTCGGGCTGCGTAAGCCCAAAACTTCGGGGGCTAGGGGGTCGCAACCCCCACAAACAGTTTATCGGTTTGATGAAACCGAAACAGAAGCTTGGGGGTTAGGGGGGACACTCCCCCACAAATTCTTTCGACTTTCTTGAAAGTCAAATCTGTGGGGATTCCCCCGCAACAAAATATCTCTTTGTACAAAATGTACCCTTAATAAGGTAGCAGATTTTACAAAAAATAGCAAGAGGCGGAATCCTCTCTTTTTGTAAAACTTTTTGCACATCTTCCGCTCTGCCAAAATAAACAAAGGATACCCTCTTTATCCTGCAAAAGGTTTTGCAGCTAAAAAAGGTATCCTTTCATGTCCATATTGAAGCGGCTTCGCTTTAACGGAAGTAGCCGCCGACGATTTCTTCGGCGCGGTTTATCTCGTTGTCATAGCCGCGGTTGGAATCACCAGCAATTACAAGGAACAGATAGTTTCCCTTTTCAATGATCTTTCCTGCCTGTGCCTTGTCGTACTGGTCCGGCAGGTACTCCTCAAAGTTTTTCAGCACCTCTTCCTTGCGGGATTCCAGCGCCTTTCTTACCTTGTCTACCTTGCCGTCCTTTACCTTCACGCCGATGATGTGGTCGGCAGAGGTGTTCACTGCAGAATATTCGCCGTAGTATTCTTCGATGTCCGCAGGGTCCAGTCCGAACACATCCTTGAGGCTGGTTTCATCCAGCTTGTTCGGCATTGTGATGCCCAGCGCTTCACCGATGTCCATGACGACGTCCTGAATACGGCTGCCTGCCGCCATAATCATTCCCTCGCCGTTGCGAACCATATCTCCGGCGGCGTCAGCGCCTTCCCGCACTGCTTCTCCTGCATTTCTGCCGGTGTTTTCAATCACATCGCCGCTTCGTTCTGCCACGCTTCTTCCATCGTTTGTCGAATTTCCGACTGTGCCGTCATTTGCACCGCATCCAGCCAGCATCGACACCACCAGCATGACTGTAAGGGTCAGTCCTGTAATTTTTTTCATCATTTTTTCCTCGCTTTATCGAAAATCAAAAAAGGATTGTTTTCTTAGCGCTTTATCAAAAACGCAATATTATTGTGTGTGAAAACTTCCCTTTTAATCTCCTTTTCGCATTGGAATAATTCACCGGACTTTTCCCAGATTTTATTTTTTTATGCTTTGCTCATCTCCAACAGCTGCGCCTCAGTCAGCAGCGGGATGCCAAGTTCATTTGCTTTGTCCAGCTTCGAGCCGGCTTCCTCGCCTGCAACGACATAGCTTGTCTTTTTGGAAACGGAGGAGGACACCTTGCCGCCCAGCGATTCGATCAATTCCTTTGCTTCGCTGCGTTTGAGGGTCGGCAGCGTGCCTGTCAGCACAAAGGTCTTGCCAAGGAAGGTATCTCCGGCTTTCACCTTTTTGCTTTCCATGTTGACCCCTGCCTGTCTGAGCAGCTCAATCTGCCGGCGGTTGTGCTCCTCCAAAAAGAAGCTGACCACGCTCTGCGCGACGATTTCGCCAAATCCCTCGATTTCCATCAGTTGTTCCGCGCTTGCCCAGGAAAGCTTTTCCATACTGCCGAAGTGCTCCGCAAGCTGTGCCGCCGTCTTTTCGCCGATGTTCGGGATGCCCAGTGCGAAAATGACCTTGGACAAATCGCTGCCTTTGGATTTTTCCAGTGCCGCCAGCAGATTTGCCGCGCTCTTTTTGCCCATGCGTTCCAGCGAAGCGATCTGTTCTTCCTTTAAATCGTACAGATCCGCAGGCGATTTCACCCAGCCTGCCTCGACCAGACCCTCCAGCACCGCAGGTCCCATGCCGTCAATGTCCATCGCATTGCGGGACGCAAAGTGAATCAGGTTGCGCATCAGCTGTGCCGGACACTGCATATTCGGACAGTACGCCGCCGCGACGCCCTCTTCGCGCACGATTTTGGTGTGACAGGACGGACAGTATTCCGGCAGCTTGTACACCTCGTTTCCGCAGTGCTCTGCAACGGCGACCACCTCGGGAATAATATCCCCTGCCTTGCGCACGATAATTTTATCGCCGACCGCAATCTGCTTTTCGTCGATGAAATCCTGATTGTGCAGAACCGCGCGGCTGACCGTCGTTCCGGCAAGCTGAATCGGCTCAAAAACGGCGGTCGGGGTCAGCGCGCCGGTGCGTCCCACCTGAACCTGAACTTCCAGCAAAGTCGTCACTTTTTCCTCCGGCGGATATTTGAACGCAACCGCCCATTTCGGGAATTTTGCCGTTGCTCCTAAGCTCTCCCTTTGCGCAAGGCTGTCCACCTTGACGACCGCACCGTCGATATCAAAGCTGTATGCGCTGCGGTTTTGCCCAATGCGATGGATTTCCTCCACCGCGCGCTCGATGGTGTCCACCCTCACATAGGACGGCGACACCTTGAATCCCAATTCCGCGAGCAGATCGAGCGATTCCTTGTGGCTGTGTACCTCGAGCCCCTGCGCCTGCTGCAAATTAAAGACAAAAATATCCAACCCGCGCTGTGCGGTAATCTTGGGGTCTTTCTGGCGCAAAGAACCTGCCGCGGCATTTCTTGGATTCTTAAACGGCTTTTCTTCCCGCAGTTCCTGCTGGGCAACCACCTTTTCAAAGCTCGCCACCGGCATATAGACCTCTCCGCGCACCTCCAAAAACGGCACCGGCTTTGTCAAGCGCAGCGGAACTGAGCGGATAGTGCGGATGTTTTCGGTGACGTCCTCCCCGACAAAGCCGTCGCCTCGGGTGGAACCCCTGACCAGCACGCCGTCGCGGTATTCCAGCGAGACCGACAAGCCGTCTATCTTCGGCTCGACCACATACAGCGGCTCTGGGATGGTTTCGCGCACGCGGCGGTCAAATTCCACAACCTCCTCGTCGGAGAAAACATCCTGCAAAGAACCCATCTGCACGGTGTGCTCCACCGCTTCAAAGCTGTTTGACGCTTTTCCGCCGACACGATGGGTCGGAGAATCCGCCGTCAGCAGCTGGGGATATTGCTCCTCAAGGTCGATGAGCTGGTGCATCAGCTTATCAAATTCATAGTCGCTGATGGCAGGGTCGTCCTGCTCATAATAAAGTTTGCTGTAATAGTCTATCTTTGTTTTCAGCTCCTGCACAAGCTGTTTTGCTTTTTCAAATTCCATATTGATTTCTCCATCGGATTAAATTTGCTTCTTGACGCTTTGCCATTATTATATCAACTTCCCTTTCAAAAATCAAAAGGTTTCTCGGACAAATCAGTCTTTCCCAGATACACCTGCGGCACTTCCCCTGCAATCAGGCGTTCTTCCAGTAAAAAGGTCGTTTCCACCGGCGAAATGATCTGTTTGCTGCCCATCACGCAGACCAGTTCCATTTTGACGCGCAATCCCACGCGATAGACCGTTTGATTGATGCCTGCCGACGCAAAGCCCTGCTCAAAGGAAACCTCCGCGCTGGAGTACGGCGCAATGATAAAGGTAATTTTCGGACCTCTGCCGCTGAGCAGTGCGCCGCCAAGCAGTGTACCGAGCGGAATTTTGATGGAACACACGGCAAGGTTGTCAATCTCCTGCGCCAAATGAAAGGCAAGCTCGGCTTTGAAGCGGTTTGCCTTTGCCGCATCCAACCCGATGGACAAGATTTTGCCGTCTGCCGCCCGTTCCACCTCGGAAAAACTTCCGTCGTATGCCCAAAGGCTGTTCTGCACCTGTTCGTTGATGAGCTGTATTGCGTAATTTTTCCCCTGTGCCTGCACCGCGTGGCTCAAAACGGGCGACAGCCGCAGCTGTGCCGCACGCACCAGCAGCACGACCACACACAAAAACAGCGTCAGCGAAAGGAAACGATAATGCCTTTCCCACCAGCTGCGCCCCAGTTTGTGCCGCATCCAGCCTCACCCCCATCCATATTTTTTATTATATGTACGAGGTGCACGATTATTTCGCAGTCTGAGCCTGCACCCATTTTCTTTATTGACCTTCGCGAAGGTCGGTAGCTTCTTGAAGCTAAAAAAGAGGTGTGGAGGACACTCCCCCACAAAAAACTTCCTCGCTTCTTGAAGCTAACCTCAAGCGCAGCGTCCTCTTGTTTTGTATAAATAGATTCCAAACAAGAATGTGACAATGAAAATAAACAAATCAAAACAGAAAATGTTGGTGCCCAGTACCGCCAAGCGGTTTCTGAAAACAACCCCCAGCACAATCAATATGAAATCCGATGCGGCTGAAAGCAGCGCAATTTGATACGCGCATTTCTTTTTCATATCAAAACGCCCTGAACAGGTTGAGGGTCGCGTAGCCCTCGCAGATGTCAACGTGCGCAGAGTCGATCATCGCACCGACCAACAGCAGTTCGTTTTCGTCCTGTGAGTCACCGCTGCCGGTGAGTCCCCAGTAGCTTTCCTCAATTTCAGGGGCACGTCCGCGCGTCAGATTTTCCTCCAGATGCTCCACCCTTTTTTGCATCTTCAGATCGAAGTTGCTGGCAAAAAAGATGTCATAGCCCTTGTCCGTCTCCTTCACCTTTGCCACCATATCGTTAGAGCCGACCGAAAAGAAAAATGTGGTCAGTTCTTCCACGATCATTGCGATTTTTTTCTTTCCATAGTGCATATTTGTTCTATCCTTCCTAAAAACACTTTTTGTTTTCGTGGAGCTGCTCGCTCCACTCCTCATTTTTTGCTTCAAGAATCCATGAAGTTTTTGTCGGGGTCCCCAACAAAAGGTTGGAGGTCGCACCCCACAAAGTCTGTTGCGGCGCGAAACTAAACGTGCGACCGCTATGCGTCGTGACGCTTTTTGATGCTCTCGATGACCGGCACGATAATCAGCGCCAGCAATCCTGCGGAAAATCCATTGTTGTAAAGATTTAGCCCGCCGTGCAAAATGCTGGTGTTGAGCACCATGGAGGAATGTAAAAATCCCACCAGTAC
>CAMNVW010000127.1 GCA_946563605.1 uncultured Clostridia bacterium
GCTCATGCGGATGTCGCCGCCGCCCTTTGACAAAGAGAGTGTGACGGTATCGTACAGGCTGACCGTCTGCATCACCATGTCCATTTCATGGTAGCCGTTTTCCAATCGTCCGACAATATCAAGCGACAGATTGATTTTGCACGGCGCGTCAATCGTGAGACGTTTCATAGGGTTCCTCCTTTGGGAATTGACTTTCTGAAAGCCCAACAGGGCAGAGATATTGCCGCATCGGGGTTAAATCAATTTGAGCATCCTTGGCTCACGCTTTTTGTAGAAGGCAAAGTAGGAGAAGCCTGCTTCCTTTGCCATATCGAATGCAGTGTCCAAACCGGCGCCCAGATCCTGTACGCGGTGTGCGTCTGAGCCGAAGGTCAAGATCTCGCCGCCAAGCTCGCAGAACAGTTTCACATATTCGAGCGTCGGGGCAGTCTGACCGATTTCTTTGCGCAGTCCTGCGGTGTTTATTTCCAGACCAAGATTTTTCTGTGCGAGGGTGCGCAGGATTTCCCGAATCAGTTCTTCATACTGTTTCATGTCGATTTGAATGTGATATTTTCCGGTAATATAGCGCAGAGGATAGGTCAGGTGCGCTAAGGAGTCAAACTGACCCCACTGACACAGTTCGAGCATATCCTCATAGTAGTGCTGCAAAATCAGCTCTGCATCCAGGTCGGAAAAATCAACATAGGCGTAGTCGTCCATGCGGCGGTCACAATGCAGCGAGCCGATGACAAAATCAAAGCGGTATTTGCGAAGCAATGCGTTTGCCTTTTCAAGATTCTGGATGGCTTGTCCCATTTCAATGCCGTTTAGGACAAGCAGACGCTGGTCAAATGCGTGGCGCGCCCTACCGGTTTCGATAAAGGAATTGCGCAGGCAGATGTCCGCCTGATCTGTGTTCAGATTCAGCTCATAATGGTCGGTGATGCACAGTCCCATCAAGCCTTTCTGCTGTGCATTTTCGCACAAAAAGGTGATGGAATGTTCTCCGTCGTGGGAGTTATCCGAATGAACGTGGCTGTCAAAAAGATTCATATACATATGCTGTTCGCTCCTTTATTGTCTCACGCGAGGAATTGATTTATTTTGCTGCGGTTGGGAAAGCAACTTTTTATAAAAAAGTTTTTGGTAGTTGAAAACTTGTTTTCAACTTGCTTTTATTCAAAAAGCTCACAGCTACCAAAGGCAGCGCCTTTGGTAGGGTTTGGGACAACGTCCCAACTATAAAATAATAAAATAAAAAGGATAGAGGCAGAAGTTTGGCAAAGCCAAACTCGGTCAGCGCTGCGGTACGTCAGTACCCTGACTGCGGATGCAGGCAGCTGTTTTAGCTGGCTTTCGCCAGCGCACTGCCGTGCGACAGCACCGAAACAGCATCCTGCCCCGAACATTTTTATATTACTTATATTTTGGGGGTCACCAACTCAAACTGGCTTTCGCCAGCGCACTGCCGTGCGACAGCACCGAAACAGCATCCTGCCCCGAACGATTTTGTTTTTTATATTATTTTTATTCAAGGTGTTTCGCACTCTGCGGAGTGCGACCAGAGTTTCACTCTGGACTGGACAACTTTTGAAAAAGTTGACAAAACTTTTCTTATTAAAATATAATGTTATTATAGCATTTTTGGGTGCGTTTGTCCCATGTTTTCAGAAGGTTTTTGGATTTTGTTTTGTAAAAAATTCCTCGCAGTATGAATAATCTCAATAGCAGATGGGAAGAATCAGGACATCACAAAAAGACAGCGAGGAAAAACAGAATGAATATACAGAAAACAGGAAACAAAAATCAAATGCTGAAAAAAGCGAGCATCTTTTTAAAGAAAAATTTTGCAGCGGCGGTAGCGGCTGTTTTTATTTTGAATCTGCTCGTCTATGCGGCGGTGGACAGCGCTGTTTTTGCAAGCGGCTGTCAGCAGCTTTACGACGGGGTGCTTCGGCTGCACATCCTTGCAAATTCGGACAGCGACGAGGATCAGCAGCTCAAATTAAAGGTGCGCGACTGTGTTTTGCAAAAAGCGCATGAACTGGGCTTGGGACAAAACTGCGAGGATATGCAGAGCATCTGTGCACAGGCGCAAAAGCTGTTGCCGCAGCTTGTTCAGTCTGCGCAGGAAGAGCTTTTGCACTGCGGCAGTACGCAGAGGGTTACAGCCTGTCTTACCAAAATGTACTTCGATACACGGGAATATGAGGATTTTACCATGCCGGCAGGAGAGTATCAGGCGGTGCGGTTTGTCATTGGAGAAGGAAAGGGGCATAACTGGTGGTGTGTGCTGTTTCCGCAGATGTGCTTGCCGCTTGCATTTCAGGAAGAACCCGACGTTTCATTTTCGGATACGGAGCTTCGCGTTCTTTCCGCGCGTCCGCAGTATGAACCGCGGTTTGCGTTGCTGGAGTTATGGCACAACATCGCCAGCTTTTAATGCAAACCAACAAAGCGCATCAGAATCTGCCGGTTTCCAGGAAACTGAAACGAGAAAGACTTGACAAGAAAAAATAAGAGGGATATAATTTGAAGCGTAAAAAGGCAGTGAAAAGACGAATCTTGTCAAGAACGGCAGACAGAGAAGGAATCCATTTGGCTGAAAGGTTCCGCCGCAGACGGACAGGAGTGCCATCTTGGAGCCGGCGGCGAGGAACCGCACGTTTTTCCGGCGTTAACGGAAGGTCAAAGCGGCGGAAAAGTGTTTTTCTGCAATTTGGGTGGTACCACGGGAGTTTTATTAGCCCTCGTCCCAATCGGGACGAGGGCTTTTTGTTTTTTTCGTGGCGATATTTTCAGAAAATACGGCTGCGCTGACCGATTTTATCTGCTTTAAAATTTCTGCAAAAGGAGAACTGATACACATGAAATGGACAGGACTCAATGAACTGCGCGAGCAGTACCTATCCTTTTTTGAAAGCAAGGGACACACACGCATGGCAAGTGCGTCGCTGGTTCCGAAAAACGACAAGAGCCTGCTGCTGATCAACTCCGGCATGGCTCCGCTGAAAAAATACTTCCTCGGTTTGGAAACCCCTCCGAACCAGCGTGTAACTACCTGCCAGAAATGTATCCGCACACCGGATATCGACAGCGTAGGTCACGACGACCGTCACGGCACCTATTTTGAGATGCTGGGCAACTTCTCGTTCGGGGATTATTTTAAGACCGAGGCAATCTCCTGGGCATGGGAGTTTTTGACCGAGGTGCTGGAAATCCCTGCGGATAAGCTCTGGATCAGCATTTATCAGGACGATGACGAGGCGTTCGACATCTGGACGAAAAAAATCGGCGTTCCTGCTGAACGAATCGTCCGCTTGGGCAAAGAGGACAACTTTTGGGAGCATGGTTCCGGTCCTTGCGGCCCTTGCTCCGAGATCCACTTTGACCGCGGCGAATCAGTAGGCTGCGGCAGACCGGAATGTGCTGTCGGCTGCGACTGCGACCGTTTCATGGAGATCTGGAACCTGGTATTCTCCCAGTTTGATTCTGACGGCAACGGCAACTATACCCGTATGCCAAAGCCAAACATCGACACTGGTATGGGCATCGAACGTCTTGCGTGCGTTATGCAGGGTGTAGGCAACCTGTTTGAGGTCGACACCGTACAGAATATCATGAAGCACATCTGCCGCATTGCAAATGTGGAGTACAAACAGGACGAGAAGAAAGATATCTCCCTGCGCGTTATTACCGACCACATCCGTTCCACCACCTTTATGATCGGCGACGGCGTTCTGCCATCTAACGAGGGCAGAGGCTATGTTTTGAGAAGACTGCTCCGCCGCGCTGCACGTCACGGCAGATTGCTCGGCATCAAGGATACCTTCCTGTACGAAGTTGCAAAGACTGTTATTCAGGAAAACGAGGGCGCATATCCAGAGCTGCGTGAAAACGAGGAATACATCGTCAAGGTCATCAAGGCAGAGGAAGAGCGTTTCCAGAAAACCATCGATCAGGGTATGGAACAGCTCCAGCAGCTGATAGCATCCTTTGACGGCAAGGGCGGCGTTCTCTCCGGCGAGGATGCGTTCCGTCTGTACGATACCTTTGGTTTCCCAATCGACCTGACCCGCGAGATTCTGGAAGAACAGAACATCCGCATTGACGAGGAAGAATTTACCCGTTTGATGAATGAACAGCGCGTTCGTGCAAGAGAGGCGAGAAAGGACGTCAGCGGTTGGAGCACCGACAGCATCGACCTGACTGCGCTTGCACCGACCACTTTCACCGGATACCAGACAATGAATCAGGAAGCTTCTGTGCTTGCATTGGTGCAGGATGGCAGCTTTGTTGACAGCGTTGAAGAAGGTCAGCAGGCAACCATTCTGCTGAACACGACCTCTTTCTACGGCGAATCCGGCGGTCAGGTAGGCGACACCGGCGTGATTGTCTGCGGCGAAAATGTATTCACCGTTGAGGATACCAAGAAAGACCACGAGGGTCACTTTATGCACATCGGCACTGTTGCAAAAGGCAGCTTCAGCACCGGTGACAGCGTTTTGGCACAGGTGGACGCACAGCGCCGCCGCAGCATCATGTCCAACCATTCTGTCTGCCATCTGCTGCAGCTTGCGCTTCGTCAGGTACTGGGCAACCATGTTCATCAGGCAGGTTCTTACTATGACGAGCACCGCTGCCGTTTCGACTTCAGCCATTTCTCTGCAATGACTGCTGAAGAAATCGAAAAGACACAGAACCTTGTCAACCAAATGATTCTGGGCGGTCACGAGGTGCAGATTGAGGAACTGCCGATTGCACAGGCAAAAGATAAGGGTGCAATGGCATTGTTCGGAGAAAAATACGGCGACATCGTCCGTGTATGCACCATGGGAGATTCTGTCGAGTTCTGCGGCGGTACCCATGTTCATAATACAGCTGAAATCGGTGTATTCAAAATCATTTCCGAATCCTCTGTTGCAGCAGGCGTCAGACGTATCGAAGCCGCTACCGGTATGGGCGTGCTCGAACTGCTCAACAACGCAGTTGTTGTTATCGGCGCTGTTGCTTCTGAGTTTAAAGCGGCAGGTCAGGCAGAGGTCGTTGCAAAGGCACAG
>CAMNVW010000128.1 GCA_946563605.1 uncultured Clostridia bacterium
GCGATGCTTGATCCGTTTTATTCCCGTTTAATCGGTGTGAACGACAAGCTGCTGGTCAGCACAGGCATCCAATAAAACGGCGTTTTACAAAGGAGTTTTACCATGAATGTTATTGTAGTAGGCGGTGGAAAGGTCGGCTTTTATCTGTGCAAGACCCTGATTGAACACGGTCACCATCCGTTGATCATCGAAAAAAACAAACAAAACTGCGAATATGCGGCAAATCATCTGGATATTCCCACCATCCACGCGGACGGCTCCACCATCGAATCGCTGACGCTTGCAAAAGCGGATGAAGCGGACGCACTTGTTGCTGTGACCGGTCTTGACCAGGATAATCTTGTTTCCTGTCAGCTTGCCAAAAAAGTGTTTCATGTCAAGAAAACCATCTCCCGTGTCAACAACCCCAAAAATGTGGATATCATGCGGCGTTTAGGCGTTGATATCCCTATTTCGAGCACAGACAACATTGCGCGTCTGCTGGAACGTGAAATCGACAGCGCGCGCATTAAATCGCTGCTTTCGCTCAACAGAGGCGAGGCTTCTTTGAGTGAAATACAAATTCCGGAAAACTATGTTCTGCACGGAAAACGGCTGTTTGAGCTGGACATTCCAGAAGATGCCGTTGTTGCCGCCATTTTCCGAAAAGAAAATCTGATCATTCCGCGCGGTAATACGCAGATCATCAGCGGCGACCGCATCCTTGTGATTGCGAAAGACCGTGTCATCCACGAGCTTGCCCAAACGCTCCACCTTCCTGATTGAGGCGCGCCATTCCATTTTATCGTTTTTGCGGCATCTGTTCTGCTTCCATATCCCATCAAAAAAACAGAGGGCTCAAGCGTGTACCGCTGAAACCCTCTGTTTTTATTTTTCATCGGATAATTTTTCTTAGTCCTGACGGGAACGGCGGTTTGCCGCGCCGCGTTTGACCTCTCCTCTGCCCTTTTTCAGATCGGACATCTTGTCGTCGCTGGTCTGTTTAAACTTATTGAGCATATCCTCAAAGGAGGCATTTTCGTTTCTTCTTGGATTCCACTCGTAACTGCTGACCTGCTGAGGATTGAACGGACGTTTATTTTCGTAACGTCTGTTGTTGTTAAAATTTCTGGAGCCGTTTCTTGCGCCTGCACCTCGTGCTGCACCCTGTTCCTGACGAGGTTCCCTCGGCATCGCCTTTTTGATGGAAAGGCTGATCTTTCCTTCGTCGGTAATGTTGATAACCTTAACCTTCACAATCTGATCCTGTTTCAAAAACTGTGAAATATCCTCAACATACGCTGTGGACACTTCAGAGATGTGAACCATACCGGTCTTACCCTCCGGCAGCTCTACAAAAGCGCCAAATTTGGTGATGCCGGTTACTTTGCCTTCCAGTACGTCTCCAATCGCTAACTGCATACTATTACTACGTCCTCCTCAAAAATTTGCTCAGCTCGCCTGACTGTCAATGTAAATATATTCATCAGGGTCTCCATAACCATACTGTTCAAAAGCTACCTTGCCGATTGCTTCTTTCTTATCGACCTTGCCCTTTTCCAGCTGATTTTCCAGTTCCTGATTCATCTTTTGCTGTTCCTCAATGCTTTGCTCAAGCTGCTTAAGCTCGTATTCTTTTTCAGAAATTTTGATCTGCGTCCCCACAATCTTAAAAGAGCACACTCCTATAAATACAGCCATTGCCATCACAAGAAGCCGGTTGCTGCTGCGTTTCTTTTTCTTCCTTGCTGCTATACGCGCTGCCATGGGGTTCTGCCTCCTTTTTCTATTGCGGTGTTTTTGTTTTCCTAAATTGACTAAATAAATTATACAACATCATCCGCCTGCGTTTCAAGTTATATTTTCCCTTTTGTATCACTTTTTTTGAAAATCTTTGGGACTTCCTTTGAAGCGGCAGCCAAACCCTTTTCAGCACCCTGAAAATACAGACTGCCGGAAAGAGCAAAATCTTTCCCCAAAACAGCACAATCCGCTTGATTACCCCGAACACCGCCGCAGACACGGTCACTGCCATCTCGCCGATGGTCATGTGCCATATGATCCAGCCAATCGCCTCTCCAATAAAGATATACGCGCGCACATCTCCGCGGTTATCCTTGAGCACAAAACCAAAGGTGACGGCAGCACAGACCAAAAAGTAAAAAATATCCTCCAGAGATACCGCAAGCGGTCGGTGCTTTACTTCGATGCGCAGCACCCGTAAAAAATCGTACAGCACAGACAATCCGGCTCCCAACACCAACGACCACAAAAAAAGCTGCGTTTGAGTGGCTACGGTAACATCTGTCATCATCTATCGAAACATCCTCGCAAAGAATCCGCCGCGCACCGCCGGTTGATCGGAATAACTGAGTGAGTCGATCTCCCCCTCCAGATTCAGCTCGCCCGCTTCAACGTCAATTTTATTGATGTGCAGCTCGCTTCCGCGGATGGTCAGCTCACCCATTTCGGTGTAGACAACGACCGTTTCTTCATCGAAGCTGTCGATGTCTGCAACGCCGGTCACGGTCAGATGCCCGCGCTCCTCCAAGATCAGGTTGTGCGCGCCAAGGTTTCTTGTTTCTTCGTTCATGATATAAACTCCTTTCTGTTTTCGTTTCAGGGAATCTGGAATTTTTTATGAGGACTGCCGGCAGTCCTCACTCCACTATTTCGGCTTTGAGAAAATCAAAAGGTATCCGACAAAAATTTGAAGTGAATTTTTGCTCTCAGTCATATCTATGAATGTCTGTCCTTTGTTAGACCAGAATGAAGAAAGAGAATCTTTTCAAAATAAAACGCTCTCGACAGGTGCGGTTATTTTTACTATAATAATGTTAGTTCTTACATGAATATGGAGATGAATGATTTTGAAAAAGGATTTTTCTTTTTACCGACATTTATTTACGTCCACCTTCTCAATCAGCGCATTTACGTTTGGCGGCGGCTACGTCATCATCCCTTTGATGCGCAAAAAGTTTGTCGAACAGTTCCACTGGATCGAGGAAGAGGAAATGCTGGATCTGACCGCCATTGCACAGTCAGCCCCCGGCGCCATCGCCGTCAACGCCTCTATCCTGGTTGGCTATCGCCTTGCCGGATTCTGGGGAGCGATGGTGACGGTCGCCGGAACCATCCTGCCGCCGCTGATTATTCTGTCGGTTGTTTCGCTGGCTTACACCGCCTTTCAAAGCAGTTTGATTGTCAAGCTGCTGCTGCGCGGTATGCAGGCAGGCGTTGCCGCTGTGATTGCCGACGTTACCATCACGATGGGCTGGGATATCCTCAAGCGAAAAAAGCCGCTGCCCATTTTGATCATGCTCGGCTCGTTCCTTGCCGCCTGTGTGTTCAACGTCAATGTCATGCTCATCATTCTGGTGTGCGCTATCATCGGGCTGCTCGCAACGATACACGACGAGCGCAACGGAAAGGCAGGCGTTTAAGATGCTCTATCTCGAACTTTTCTGGAGCTTTGTACAGATCGGCTTGTTCAGCATCGGCGGCGGTTATGCCTCCATGCCGTTGATTGAACATCAGGTCGTGGATTTGCACGGATGGCTGACCATGCAGGAATTCGTGGACATCATCACCATCTCCCAAATGACCCCCGGACCCATCGCGGTCAATTCGGCAACCTTTGTCGGCATCCAAATCGCCGGTCTGCCTGGTGCGATCATTGCTACCCTGGGATGTATCTTTCCCTCCTGCGTGATCGTTCTGACTCTTGCCTGGGTGTACTTCCGCTACCGCAATCTGTCGGTTGTACAAGGCGTATTAGGCGGACTGCGTCCGGCTGTCGTTGCGATGATTGCCTCCGCCGGACTTTCCATTTTAACCCTCTCTCTTTGGAACGGCGCAGGCTTTTCCCTTTCTCCTTCCGACCTCGACTGGGGCGCTGCGCTGCTGTTCATCGGTTCGCTGTTCGTATTAAGGAAGTGGAAGCTGAATCCCATTTATGTGATGCTCGCCGCCGGTGTCCTCGGTCTTGGCTTTTATCTGGTGTTGGGATACTAAGTGCGTCAATTTTATCAACAATCTGTCATTTTTGATGCTATTTTTATGAATTATATAATTTTCCCCTTTCCGACAAATAAAAAAATCCGTTTACTGTGCAAACACAGTAAACGGATTTTTTGTTGTGCAAGTAAAGATTTATTCCACACGCACGCCGTGTTTGGTGTTCCAGCTGCCGGCAATCTCGCTGACAGCGCTGACGGTAACAAATGCGGTTGGGTCGTTGGTGCGGATATAGTCCATCAGCTGCATATATTCGTTCTTCGCAAGGATAGTAACCACTTCAGTCTTCTTGTTCTGGTTATATCCACCGAATGCTTCGTACAAGGTTACACCTCGATTGAGCTGATTTTTGATGTAATCCGAAACGTCCTCAAAATTTTGAGAAAGGATGCAGACGCGTTTTCTTCTGGAAAAGCCGGCAATAAACTCATCCAAAACAAGACCGTTGATATAAGTACCCAAAATACCAACCACCAGCGTCTTGATGTCGTAGACGAAAATGGTGGTCGCTACGGTCATGACACCTGCAATCGCAACGCCTTTTCCAAGTTCGATGTGCAGATATTTGTTCATGACCTTCGCGATAATATCCAGGCCTCCCGAAGATGCGTTTGCATGAAACATAATCGACTGACCAACGCTAAGAATCAGGATGCTGCAAACCAAATCCAAAACCAGGTCGTTGGTCAGAGATTGATTGTTCGGAAAGAAAAACTCAAACAGCGCAAAAAATGCCGGAAGCGCCATTGAGGTGTAAAACGTCTTTGCACCGAACTCTTTGCCAATCAGCACAAAGCCAATCACCAGACAGATGGCATTCAGAATAAAGGTCATCGCCGAAAGTGGAATCGGAATCAGGTTCACCAACACCATACCCAAACCGGTGATGCTTCCCAAAA
>CAMNVW010000129.1 GCA_946563605.1 uncultured Clostridia bacterium
ATCCAAAGCAATCATGGGATTGCTTCCAGAAGTTCAGACAGAAATCAAAAAAGACGGCGATTCCGCTATCTTGCTGCATGGCAAAAACCTGCTGAACTATACAGAAAAACAGATGGCTGAGGTTCGCGGCAGCAAGATCTCCATGATCTTCCAGGATCCAATGACCTCCCTGAACCCAACCATGAAAATCGGTAAGCAGATCATGGAAAGTATCATGATCCACCAGAAGATCGACAAGAAAGAGGCTGAAAAACAGGCTCTGGAAATGCTGGAACTGGTAAAAATCCCGAACGCTGCAGAGCGTATGAAACAGTATCCATTCGAGTTCTCCGGCGGTATGCGTCAGAGAGCAATGATCGCGATTGCTCTGGCTTGTAAACCGGAAATCCTGATTGCGGACGAACCAACAACTGCGTTGGACGTAACCATTCAGGCACAGATCATGGATCTGATCGGTGAGCTGCAGAAAGAACTGGATATGGCAATGATCCTGGTTACTCATGACCTGGGCGTTGTTGCAAGTGTTGCTGACCGTATCCAGGTTATGTACGCAGGCAAGATCGTTGAGCGCGGAACTGTAGATGAGATCTTCTACCGTCCAACTCATCCATATACAAGAGCACTGCTGAGCTCTGTACCAAAGATTCATACCAACAACAAAGAACAGCTGTACTCTCTGAAGGGTACTCCTCCAGATTTGATCAATCCACCAGTAGGCTGCTCGTTTGCACCACGTTGTGAGTACGGTATGAAAGTATGCCGTCAGAAATATCCTGAAATTACTTCCTTCAGCGATTCTCAGGAATGTTCCTGCTGGCTGCATCATCCAAAGGCAGACGTAACCGGACTGCCGGCAGAAATTTTCAAGAGGGGGTAGGAAGACGTGGCTGAAAAAGAAGTTCTGATTGAAGTAAAAGATCTGAAAAAATATTTCCCGGCTGGCAGAAAAGCTACTTTGAAAGCTGTTGACGGCGTAAACTTTAAAATCTACAAAGGCGAAACACTGGGTCTTGTAGGTGAGTCCGGCTGCGGCAAAACCACCTGTGGTAAAACCGTTATGGGTCTGTATCAGGCAACCGGCGGTCAGGTTATTTTCGATGGTGTAGACATCCATAGCCTGAGCAAACAGGAAAAGAAAGAATTTACAAAACGCGCACAGATCATTTTCCAGGATCCATATTCTTCTCTGAACCCTCGTATGACAGTTGAAGATATTATCGGTGAAGGTATCGATATCCACGGTCTGTACAAAGGTGAGGAACGCCGCAACCGTATCCACCAGCTTTTGGAAATGGTAGGTCTGAACAAGGAACACGCACTGCGTTTCCCACATGAGTTCTCCGGTGGTCAGAGACAGCGTATCGGTATCGCTCGTGCGCTGGCAATCGAACCTGAATTCATCGTATGTGACGAACCTATTTCCGCTTTGGACGTTTCCATTCAGGCACAGGTTGTCAACCTGCTGATCAAACTCCAGAAAGAACTGGGACTGACCTATCTGTTCATCGCGCATGACCTTTCGATGGTAAAACATATCTCTGACCGTGTTGCTGTTATGTATCTTGGAAGCATGGTAGAGTTTGCAGACAGTGACGAGCTGTACTCCAACCCACTGCATCCATATACCAAAGCACTGATGTCTGCTATTCCGATTCCAGACCCGAATGCAGAGAAAGAGAAAAAACGTATTCCAATCGAGGGAGAAATCCCGAGCCCGATCAATCCAAAACCAGGCTGTCGTTTTGCTGCTCGCTGCAAATATGCAACCGACGCGTGCAGACAGACAACCCCACCGCTTGTTGAAGTTCTGCCGGGTCACCATGTAGCGTGCCACAGAGTAAAAGAAGTCAACGAGCTGTAGGATCGAAAGTATTTGTTTCATAAAACTGTATCATTGATTAGGTTGTGATGCAGTTTATGAATATACTCTAAAGGAGGTCAAAAAAATGAGAAAGTCAAAACTGCTCGCTCTCCTGCTTGCGGCTACCATGGTAATGGGTTCTTTTGCAGGATGTGGCGATAAGTCTGAGGACAAACCTACAGACGAAGGCAACACAACAACAACTGAAAGCACAGACAGCAAAACAGAGGACAAAAAAGAAGAAACCAGCGCAAGCACTGGTGAAAAAGTCCTGAACCTGAGCACCAGCAGCGTAGTTGTAGGTCTGAACCCAATTCTGAATACAACTGCTCCTGATAACAGTGCACACGGTAAAGTTTGCGCTCCACTGGTAAAAGAAGTTGGCGACGAAGCAACCAACACTACAAGCATCGTTCCTTACGCAGCTGAAAGCTGGGATGTAAGCGAAGACGGTCTGACCTACACCTTCCATATTCGTGAGAACGCAAAATGGAACGACGGTGTTGCTCTGACAGCAAACGACTTCGACTATACCCTCAAACTGATGGCAGACCCAGCTTCCGGTTCTGCAAACGCTTGGCTGTTTGATGGCCTTATCGTAAACATGAACGAATCCATGTATCAGGTTGACGGTAAAACTCCAGCCGACATCGGTGTTAAAGCAATCGATGAGCATACTCTGGAAATCAAACTGATTCATCCAGCTTCCTACTTCCTCTCTCTGCTGAGCAGAATGTACCCAGTAAGACAGGATAAGTACGAAGAGTGGGGCGACGCTTACGGTTCTTCCGCTGATAAGATTATCTGCAGCGGTCCTTTCCAGGTAGACTACTGGAGCCAGAACACAGAAATGGTTCTGACACCAAACCCATACTACTGGGATGAAGTTAAACTGGACAAGATCGACCAGAGAATCATTCAGGAAAACGCAACCGCTGTTCAGGCATTCCTGAACAAAGAGCTGGATATCACTGGTACTTCTGACCCGAACTGGCAGCAGATGATCGAAGAGTCCGGTCTTGCAAATACCATCGTTGTTCCAGATAGCGCTCCAGAGTTCCTGATGTTCAACCTCAGCAACGAGTTCCTGAGCAACACCAAAATCCGTCAGGCTCTCTCCATTGCATATGACCGTGAAGCACTCGTTCAGGATATCTGCAACGGCAACGCTCAGGCAATCTACTCTGTAATGCCTGATACCATGATGATCGGCGACAAAACATACCATGAACTGGCTAACGACCAGAACTACTTTGTAAAACAGCTGATCGACGAAAACCCAGATCCAAAGGCTCTTCTGATCGAAGGTCTGAAAGAACTCGGCAAAGGTGAAGATCCATCCGTTATGACCATCCGTTACGCTTCCCGTGGTACCAACGAATTCTCCAAGAAAATGGCAGAGTGGTACAAACAGGTTTGGGAAACAACCCTTGGTATCAACGTTGAAATCGATATGATGGAATGGAACATCATGTGGGATAGAATCGATGCTGGCGACTACGATATCGCTGTTGGCGGTTGGGGTCCATACTACAATGAACCATCCGCTATCCTGACTCTGTTCGACCCAATCAACGGTTACTTCAACGCAAGCAAGATCAACTGGACCGGCGCAGAAGCAGACAAATTCCATGAACTGTTTGAAAAAGCTAAATTCATCACTGATGAAAATGAGCTGACTGCAACATACCTCGAAGCAGAAGAACTGCTCGTTAAGAACGCAGTAATCTCTCCAGAATACCTCTACAACAGTCCGTCTTATATTGGTAAAGTAGTTAAAAACTACCCAATCACCACTATGGGTCATATCGACTGGGCTAAAGTAGACGTTGAGAAATAATTTCTTAAGTTTGTCCTAATTGAAGACGGCATCCAATTAGGATGCCGTCTTTTAAGGTAAACGACAGATTTCTTAAATCAGTCAAAAATAGTGAAAAAAGAGGAATATTTTATGAAGACAAAATCGAAACTGCTTGCACTCCTCTTGGCTTCTGCAATGGTAATGGGCGCTTTTGCAGGCTGCGGTGATGCAGACACAAAGCAGGAAAATACGGAAGGCAGCACAACAACTGAAAGTACCGAAAGTGCTGAAAACAATGAAACCCAGACAGAAAATACCACAGAGCAGGTTATGAACCTCAGTTCCAGCAGCGTTGTTATCGGTGTAAACCCATTGCAGAACTTCTCTGCGCCGGACTTTGCAGCTGAGAACATGGTTTATGATCCGCTGGTAAGACTGACTGCAAGAGAAGGAAATACCTCCGAGATCACTCCTGCGGCAGCTGAAAGCTAGGATATCAGTGAAGACGGTCTGACCTATACATTCCACATTCGTGAGGATGCAAAATGGCAGGACGGTGTTGCTCTGACAGCAAACGATTTTGAATATACCTTTAAAACAATGGCTGACCCTGCACAGGGCGCAGTTAACGCATGGCTGTTTGACGGTATCATCACAAACTTCGGCGATGCACTGTACGATAGAGACGGCAAAACACCGGATGATATCGGCGTAAAAGCAATTGACGAACACACACTGGAAATGCAGCTGGTTCATCCTGCGTCCTATTTCTTGGAGCTGCTCAGAAACTCCTTCCCAATCAGACAGGACAAATATGAGGAGTGGGGTTCTGAATACGGATCTGCTCAGGATAAGATTATTGCTTGCGGTCCGTTCAAAGTAGAAAGCTGGAGCCAGAACACAGAGATGGTTACCGTAAAGAACGAGAACCACTGGAATGCAGCAAACATGAAGCTGGAACGCGTCAACAAGAAAATCATTCAGGAAACCTCTACTGCAATTCAGGCATTCCTGAACGTCGAGCTGGATGTAACTGGTACCTCTGACCCGAACTGGCAGCAGCAGATCGAAGCATCCGGTATTGCGAATAACGAAACTGTACCGGACGACGCACCGGAATTTTTGATGTTTAACGTAGCTGACGAATGGCTGTCCAACACCAAGATCCGTCAGGCACTCTCCAACGCTATCAACCGAGAACACTATCTACAATATATAGTCAAATGCAA
>CAMNVW010000130.1 GCA_946563605.1 uncultured Clostridia bacterium
GAGAGGGGAGTTCCCCTCTCTCGACTCTCCCCCCAGAAAGAACGCACCTTTTCGTTTACGGGGGGAAACTGAGTTTGGCAAAGCCAAACTCACGGAAGTTCATTGTTCACAATGAACTTCTATAAGGGGCACCCCCTTCATAGGGATTTTCAAGACCTAGGTCTTGAAAACGCTTTTGCATCGGTCGTTACCACACGACAAACAGTTGTGTGGTAACAACTGTTTGTCGTGCAAAAGTATGTTGGGGTGTGGGCGCAATCAGCCCACATCTAAAAAGGGGATGTGGGGGTCGCAACCCCCACAAAGTCTTTCGACTTCTTCGAAGTTAGAACAGAAGTTCGGAGGTCACAACCCCACAACTAAAAACAGGTGTGGGGATCCATCCCCACACCCGAAATGCTCATTTTTATTTGCCGCTGATTGCGTCTTTCACGATTGTCTTTGCTTTTTCTGCGTCTGGAGAGATCACAACAAAGATATAGCGGCCTTTTTCTTCAATCACTGCTTTGTTGATCTTGTCCATTTCTTCCGGTTTATAGTCCTCGTAACGAACCTTCAAATCGGTGATACGGTCGTTGATCAGTGCTTTGACTGCCGCTACCTGATCCTCTTCCTTTACCTGGAACATGGCAATCTCGTCCGCGTTTCCGGTTGCATAGTCGCTCATATAGATTGCATAGCTTTCCAACGTGTTTGGATCAATATAATAATAATTGTTGAGAGCTGCTTCACCCTGTTTCTGCATCTTGCTTGCGGAAAAATCAATCGAACTGCTCAGCGAAGAATACAGCTCATCAAAAGAGATATACTTCTCATCGCCGCCGCAGCCGGTCAGGCTCAGCGCCATCATCATTACTGCCAAAGTCATTGCTAAAAATCTTCTCATTTTCATATTTTGTCATACCTTTCTGAATTGATTCTTTTTTGTTCATTGCATTGCCCTATGACACAGTGTGTGTTTTCAGGTAATCGAACCATTTGTTATAATACTTCGTGCCAAAGTGCATTCCGTCGCCGTTGCTGTCCTCCGGCAGGCAGCCCTTTTCATCCTTGATTGCCGACGCCACATCCAGATAGTAAACATCTTCCGCTTCCGCGATGTCCACTACCAGTTCGTTGTACTGGTTAATCTTTGCGTTGGAAATATCGTCTCTGGAATTGTCAAATTCCTGTGTGACCGGCAGGATGGACTGCAAAAAGATTTGGCTGTCAGGATGCTGTTTCTTCACATCCTGCACAAATTGGGTGTAGACCTTGGTGAAATGCTCCGGCGTAAACCAGCCTACACCGTTTGCGCCAAACATAATATATATCTTTTTCGGATTTGCCGCTTCCAATGCACCCAACACAGTCGTATTGCCAGCCGCGGTGCGGATCTGGTCATCTGTAAATACGGTGTCCAAGTTGATGCCGCGCGCCGCCACAACGGATGCGTTGCTCATAATCTCATACAACTTGATTCCCTCTGTGATGGAATCACCCACAAACGCCGCGTCATCAAAGTAATCGTCCGGCACGCTGAATCCGGCATTTGGAACCAATGCGGAGGACTTTAAAATTTTATCTGATGTCATCGTCATAACATCATTGTTCTCCACAGGCGTTTTTTCCGGCTGCGTCGATTCTTCTGCCGGCTGTGTTTGTGTCTGTTTGGTTTCCTCTTCTGTAGACGGCTCCGATGTTTCGCTTTGTTTATCTGTATCATCGGATTCCTGCGCGCTTTCCTCCTGCGTATCGTCCGGCTGCGGTTCTGTCGGTGTTCTCTTTGGCGTATCGACATCTTGTTCTGCCCGTGCCATCAGTTCATTATTTCTCTGCTGCTGTATTTTCTCCCAATAAAACGCTGCTCCCAACGCTATCGTCAACGAAATCAGCAAAATAGCCAACAAAGAAAGAGCTGCTTTTTTTCTGTCTTTCTTGCGATGTGCATAAATACTTGCCTTGCTGTACAATGCTTCTCCCCCTCATGTCCATTTTTCCCGAAAAATCTTTCCTTTCTAGTATACTACACCCCTCCCAAAATGCAAATACCCTTTTCCACTTTTTATAAAAATTTAAAAAATCTCTACTAATGTCACACTTTACCTGTCTGTCTTTGTTATATTTTCACCGTTTTCCAACAATTTTTATATTTTTCTCAAAAAACATAAAAATATGCTTGACTTTTCAAAACAGCAATGCTATAATAAACAACGTTGAAACGATACGGTCGTTTCTGTGATATGCGAGTGTGCTGGAATAGGCAGACAGGCACGTTTGAGGGGCGTGTGTCTTCGACGTACGAGTTCAAGTCTCGTCACTCGCACCAACGCATCTTGGGCAAATTGTCCAAGGTGCGTTTTTTATATCCGTTATTTTGCTGGGAGGGTTTTGTGGGATGTCGACTGTAAAAGACACCTTAAAATTATTGGGAACTGCATTTTTGCTGTCCTTCATCTGGTTCAGCTGCGCCCATGTAAGTTCCTGCACAACTTCCCCATATTTCCACCTTGTACTGCTGCTGCTCACGGTTTTGGTCATTTTCCTTTCCTGTGTCCTGATTTTCACGCTGCCCGTTTACAAGGATTTCAGCATGAATCTGTTGCTTGTGATCTTAACCCTGTGTCTCTTCTGCATTGATGGATTTTTGTTTGTTTCCCAAAATATCTTTTCTCTTTTTTAATATTACATGAAAAAGGACGTGTTCGACTGAACACGTCCTTTTATTTTTTTCAGCAAATTCTGCTAAAAGTTTCTGTGGTTGTTTTCATAGCTGAACAGCTCGCGTTTGCGGCGGCGGTTCTTCTTCATGACGGTGATAAACACAGACAATCCCAGCGCACCCAACAAAAACAGCGGCATACTCCAGGCATTGTAGCCTGCTTCCGCGCTCATAATCTGCGTCCAAAGCTGGTCAAGATAGAGGTTCGCCTCTGTTGAAAGATTAACATAAATCTCTGTGTTTGCCAATACTTCATCGCTCGGATAAATTACCGGATTGTTTCTGGTTTCCTCGTCCAATAATTCCAGCGCCGCCTCGTTCGGGGTGGAATACTGGATATACTCAATATTTGCCGCAGCAACCTCAGGCTCGTTGAGGAAGTTAATATACATTTCTGCCGCCAGTTTTTTGAGTCTGCTCTGCTCGGTATCTTCCTTGATTTTGGGGATACAAACCGCGTCAAAGAAAAGGTTTGTGCCCTCTTTCGGAATCACAAATCGCAGAGACTCATTCACCGCCATCATGTTGACTGCGTCGCCTGCATAATACGGTGCGATTGCCGCTTCGTTGCCCTGCATCTTGTCAAAAATCTGATCCATGACATATGCCTGCACCAGTGGTTTTTGCTCTTTCAGCAGCTCCGAAGCTTGATCCAGTTCAAATTTATCCTCTGTATTGATACTGTAACCCAAGCGCAAAAGTGCGATTGCAAAGGCATCCTTCGAGTTGGAAAACTGTAAAATCTGTTTTGCGTAAGTGTCATCCCACATGATTTCCCAGCTGTCGGGGTCAAATCCGAGCACATCATAGTTATAAATCAGTCCCACTGTGCCCCAAGTATAGGGAACCGAGTACTGATTCTTTGGGTCATAGGACGGATTTTTAAAGCGTTCGGAGATATTCTTAAAATTCGGGATATTCTCAAAGTCGAGCGGCTCAAGCATATCCTCGTCGATCATACGGGAAACCATATAATCCGATGGAAAAACAATATCATAGGTGGTGCCGCCGCTTTTCAGCTTCGCGTACATGGATTCATTGGTATCAAACTGGGTATAGTTGACGTGAATTCCTGTCAACTTTTCAAATTCCGCGTTGACATCCATCGCACCGTCGTCGCCATTGGAGATATATTCGCCCCAGTTATAGACATTGATTGCCACATCCTTGCCTGCAAGCTGAGAATAATACTCCATATCATAGCTGTTCTCCTGCTGCGCAAAAGCATTGACAGAAAGGCAGGCTGTTGTCAGCGCCGCCGCCAGCAGAAGGCTTATTTTTCTCAAGAAAACATTCCTTTTCATTTAGAAATCGCCTCCCTGCTTTTTCGTGTTGATCTTCTGCTTTTTGCTGCCTGCAAAGTTGTAGATCAGCAGAACGCACAGTACAACGACAAACATAATGGTGGACAGCGCGTTGATTTTCGGGCTGACACGGCGTCTTGTCATACTGTAAATTGCGACCGGAAGCGTCTGGATGGACGCGCCGGTAACAAAGTAGGAGATGATAAAGTCGTCCATTGAATAAGTCAGCGCCATCACAAAGCCCGAAAAAATACCAGGCATGATTTCAGGGATGACCACCTTGGTGAACGCTTTGAGCGGATTGCAGCCCAAATCAAGCGCCGCATCGTAGGTGTTTTTGTCCATCTGCTTGAGCTTCGGCAAGACGTTTAAAATAACATACGGGACATTGAAGGTGATATGCGCGATAATCAGCGTCTGCATACCAAATTCCATCTTCAGATAGATAAACAGCAGCATCAGTGCAACGCCGGTGATGATTTCCGGATTGATCATCGGCAGATAGGTAAAGGTCATGACGACAGACTTGAGCTTTTTATTCATCTTATTTAGCCCAATCGCCGCCAACGTACCCAGCACCGTTGCAACAACGGAAGATACGATTGCAACAATCAGCATGATCACCAGCGACTGCATGATCACTTCGTCGTGGAACAATTCCTTGTACCAACGCAGGGTAAAACCCGACCAGGTATTTCGGCTTTTGCTGTCATTAAAAGAAAAGATAATCAGCACAGCAATCGGTGCATAAAGGAACAGCATGACCAGCCAGACATACAGGGAGGAAAACCATTTTCTCTTTTTCATATAAGTCTTC
>CAMNVW010000131.1 GCA_946563605.1 uncultured Clostridia bacterium
TATCAATGTACATCTGGGCTGTCTGAGCGGTTGCCTGCGCACGCTGCGCTTTGGTGAGTTCCACCGTTGCCTGTTCAGTCTCGCTCAAACTCCACAGCGGTTTAAAGGTTGGTTTGATAACGCCCGGGTCTTCGATGCTTTTGTGATAAACCCCTGCCTGCACCACCGCTTTGAGCAGGGTACGGATGTTTTTCTTGAGCATCCGCTTTTGAATACCCTCGACAAAGTTGTAATAGTTTTCAAGATCGCTTTCCCCTGTGGAATTTTCCCCCGACGGCGAACGACCGAAAAGAATCGTCTGCGGAATACAGGTCACAGCAGAAAGCAGGTTGTAGGTGCTCTCTAAAATTTCCTGCGTGCCGGAAAGCTGGAAAGTCTGAAAGGCGTAGTCCTCACCCTCCATATCCACCGCGATGGAATTGAGCATCCCGCGCGATTGGTCAATCAAATTGAGCCTTTTAAGCACCGCTGCATCTCCACCCTCGGCGGCAAGGGTTCTTTGCAGATCCTTCTGCTTGTAGACCGGCTGCACGCTTTTTTCAATCATGTTGGCGGCGTTCTGGTGGGTGTTGAGCACGATAGAGAGGTCACGCTTTATGCGGATATACTCCGGCAAGCCCCAGTAAAAATACTGTTGCGGCGCGCCGTACTCCGGCAGAGAACCGTTTTGAAAAACAAGGCATCTACTGCGGTGTACCCGAAAGAAACCGCCGTAGGTGCTGGAAATGTCAAAATATTCTGCTTTTCCTGTTCTATAACAATCAGGGTCTGGCTGAACAACAGCACGCTCGTAAACACAAAGTTCCTCCACTGCGCGCACATCCGACCAGTTGACCGGCTCTTCCAATCCCCTGCCGTCGTCCAGAAGCATCACCATCACCGCGCCGCCGAACAGTCTCGCCCATCGGATGGCAGTGGTCGCTTTTTCTTCCCAGTCCAGCCGGTCGAGGGCGTCGTCCAGAAAATCAGCAAGCGCCTTGTCGCTGACATTGTACTCGATCCCATGTTTGAGCGCTTCTTCCGCCGGACGGTCAATGATCTTGCTGAACAGCCCGTTGTACTGATACTTTTCGGCAAGGTCATAATCTGGAATCACAAGACCGTCTTGGGTGTAAGCGTGCTGTGCCCCATACTGCCAGACCACATCTGAAAAACTGTCTGTGCGGAACATCTCACTCCTCCTGTTCTTGATATCTTTTAAAGCAATCCTTCCAACGAGAAGGACGAAGAATTGTAGTAGGTGTTTGCCTGTGACTGTGCATCTACCTGGTCATCGTGCGCGCCGTTTGGGAACATGGTGTGTTCCTCCACAAAATCATGTACCCACGGAGCAATCGACGGGTCCGGCAGAAAGACGTTGCCTGCTTCCACCACTGCCGTCACTGCATTGGCACGCACAATTTTGCCGCCCTCCGGCTCAACCGGCACCAGTCCGGGCAGCTCTCGCCGCAGTACATCAATGACCGCCGTTCCGTTGGCCTTGTCCTCGATGAGCTTGCGCACCGCCTGCGGCCACTTTGCAGACAAAGAACGCACCGCTCGAATCGTCTCGGTGAAGTTCATCCTGCCGCGAACCTGATCGAGCAGGTAGCGGCTGCTTCCCTTTCTCGCCCACACCTGACCTACCACATAGTCGGAACTGCTCTTGTCTTTGAAGGTGCAGTCCCAGCTCTGTACATAGTCGTACAGTCCATCTGGCAGGGTGTGGTAAAATTGCCACCACTCGCGTTTGAAGGTGCCTCCTTCTCCCGGGGTCGGGTGCTGCTGATACAATGCTGCCCAGTCGCGGCTCCCAACCGTTGCTTTCATCTTGACAAGCGCCTGTTCATCATATTTCCATTTCCAAAGGGCTTCTCCCTCCTGCCGGACGTCATACGGCTTTTTCGGAAATTCACAGACGGCTGGCAATTCGAGGATCGTCCACTGGTCTGCTCCACTTTCTGACGCTTTGAGCAATCTGCCCGCCAAATCGTCCTCGTGCCAGCGTGTCAGGGTCAATAAAATACACCCATCCTTTTCAAGACGGGTGTACAAAGTGGAGGTGTACCAGTCGTAGACCTTGTCGCGGTAGGTTGCGCTGTCAGCTTCTTCACGGTTTTTGATGGGGTCGTCGATGATGATATACTCGCCGCCCATACCGGTGATACCTCCGCCGACACCGGCGGAACGGTAGACGCCGCGATGCCCCACAATCTCGAAAATGTCGTTGTTGCGAAGATAGCGAATGTCTGCGTTCCTTCGCGTGTCCTTGTTGGAGAGTTGTGTTCCGGCGAAGACATTTCTGTACTTTTCGCTGTCAATCAACCGCTGCACATCGCGGTTCATGCGGCTGGCAAGGTCAGCGGCATAGGAACAGGAGATAATGGAGGTATCCGGTTTTCGCCCTAACAAGAACGCCGGAAACTTGCGCGATACAAGCTCGCTTTTTCCATGCCGCGGCGGCATAAACACCATCAGACGGCGAATCTCTTTTCGTTCCAGTTTGTCAAGATACTCGCACAAAAGCTGATGGTGCCAGTTCATCCGGTAGTTGTCGTCCACATAGAGTACAAAGTCGCTCATGTGCCGGCGGGCAAGCTCACGTCTTGCCTCCTGTATGAGTACCTGCCTGCGTTCCTCCGTTATCATCATGAATCTCCCTCAATCAATGCTCTCAGCTCTTTATCGCTGAACTCCTGCAAGACCCGTTCATGGGTATTGTCCTCCTTCGGCGTTTGGGTTTTCTGTGTTCGCAGGATACGCAGTTCGCTCAGGTATTGCCGCTTTTCCTTCTGCACCTTGGTCAGCTCCGCCTGAAGCTTCTGGATCACGTCGAAAACATCCCTTGTCCGCGTGGTGGTTTCCACCTGCTTGGAACGGCTGCCCTTGACACCCTCGCTTTCTACGGTGCGCCGAGTCACCCCGTCCAGCGACAAACCGTTTTTCTGGTCCTGATATTTCTGGATGGATTCCATGAGCTGACGCTCCCGACTGGTGAGCAGGATGATTTCGTCGATGATGAGTGTTTCCTCGTCGCTAAAATCAATCTGCTGCAGCCGCTGCATTTCATTTTCCGGAATCATGTCCATTGTCGGGTTTGCATACAGTCCGTGAACGTAGCGGTTCTGGTTGCCTTTTGGTGCGCCTCGTCTTCGTTTTGGCGGCGGTTCATTGGTAACGTTACTATTTCCATTGCTTTCTTTTGGTAACGTTACCATTGCGTTTGGTAATGAGAGCTTCTCCTCCCATTTGTCCTGATTTTTCCATTTGCGTACCAGTGTTTCAGATACACCCAATTCCTCTGCAATGTCCTTTAACAAACGCTTTGCGCCGGATTCTCTCCACAGCTCAAACGCTTTGTCTCGGTTCGGACTTCTTGCCCTCGGCACCTCTCACCACCTCTCCGTCATTTTGATTTGAAACTGTTTTTGGGGTTTTCAGTTTTGATTTGTTTTGCGTGTAAAGAAATAAAAGAACGGCGTATCTCCCAGTGCAAGCAGCAGCTTGATCACATACTGTCCCAAAATCATCGCCGGAAGATTGTCTACTACACCGTAAAATGCTATCGTAATAAAAATCATCGTATCTACCAGCTGGCTGGTCATGGTACTCAGGTTGTTTCTGAGCCACTTCTTTTTCCCATTGCATCGTTCCTTGAGCTTGTGAAACAAAAAGACATCCAGGAACTGACTGACGCTGAATGCTCCCAACGATGCCAATGTCATGCGAAGTCCCTGATTCAGTACAATCTTCAAGGACTGCTGCAAGGCTTCACTTGCTTCCTGCGGAGGAATCGCCAGAGACAGATACCCCAATGCCAGAAAAATCAACTGTACAATGATACCAATTTTGACGCAGTCGTCTGCCTCCTGCTTTCCCCAGATTTCCCCGATAATGTCGGTGGAAAGAAAGGTCAGCGGATAGGTGACAATCGCTCCAGCTACGGTAAATCCCAATACTGTGATGATTTTCCCGCCGAACAGATTGGACATCACAAGCCCGATCATGAAGATACTGTTTAATAAAATCAGATTGAATGTTGTTTTCTGCATTACTTTACTCCGTCCATGTATTTTTGAAATTTGACCCATTCCCCCATGTTGTGGGAGATGAGCTTACCAAGATTCACTTTTCTGCCCTGCTTTTTCAGTTCCCTTGTTTCAATGTGGTTCTTGTTAAAATAGTGGATCTGCTGTCCTCTGGCAGCTGCAACCGTCCATGATGCACTGTCCACTGAGTAAAATTCGTAGTCGTTTAGTGATTTCGTTTTTGTAAATCCCAATCCGTGTACCTTTACCCCGCGGATTGCCGCATAATGAACCAACCGGCGAATCAACTCATATTCCTGCTTTTTGACATGAAACACCAGTCCTCCAATGGCAACATAGCGGTATTCCCGACACATCTTTTTCCAGTAATCTACCCCTCGCCCCTTGTGCCAAACGGGAATACACTGTCTGCCGGCGGCACATTCCATTTTTCGCCGCCATTCCTCCACCTTCGGCAAACCGAAAATATTGTCCACGTCGATTTCAATAAAGTGTTTGACTTGATATTTGACAATAAAGGCGATGTAGCGGTTTACATACTCCTCCATCTGTGCAAGCGTTACCTTTTGTCCGTTCATGTAACTAAAAGCTCCGCTGTCGAGCAGGAAATTGTCGTTTCCAACCGCCTGCATCGCTTTCAGGCAGGCTTTCTCCCCGTTAAAGAAGGTTTCCAGCACATACCGCGGTTTATATTTATGAAAAGAATACTCCCGCATTTCTTGTGACATTCCCTGACTGGTTGCAGCAAGAAAGACCCTCACGGCGTA
>CAMNVW010000132.1 GCA_946563605.1 uncultured Clostridia bacterium
CACAGGAGCTGCCGCAGAAACGATGGAAAATATGGCTTCATATGCTGTATGTCAAAAAGAGAAGAAAGAATACGAAACACACGAAAAAACATCTTAAGAAGCGTCTGCGAAAAAATGGGAAAAAGAATCTCAAAAAAAGAAAAGAGGTATTGTGATGCTGCCAGGGTATTTTGAATTTTATAATCCGGTCAAGGTGCTGTGCGGAAATGCGGCGCTGGAAAATATTTCGTATGAATTAAATCGTCTGGGAGCCAAGAAACCTTTCCTTTTGGTCAGCCGCACCATGCTGGAAAATGGGATTCTTGAGAGGATTGGAGGAAATTTTAAATTCCTGGTGGAAACAGATCTGCCGGATATACCTTCTTTTCATCAGGTAGAGGAGCTGACGAGCTATGCAAGGGTACACGGCTGTGACAGCGTGCTTGCCGTTGGCGGCTCATCGGTGCTCGATACAGCAAAGGCGGTGCGTCTGCTGCTTTCGCAAAATGGTTCGAGGCTTTGCGAGATGCTGGGCAGCGAGTGGCAGGACAATTCACTGCTTGGCGGAGGGGAACGTGTGCCGTTTATTATGGTGCCAACAGACTTCGGAACGGGGTCAGAATGTACCAATACGGCGATGGTGCAGGATGACCGGACAAAAGCCAAGCAGCAGATCATTTCTGACCGGCTGCTGCCGGATGCAGCGGTGCTTGACCCGAGATGCACCGAAAAACTGCCGCCGAAGCTGACTGCCGCCTGCGGAATGGATGCGCTGACCCACGCAATCGAAGGATATACGGGGCTGCAAAAAAATCCGTTGTCCGACGCATATGCCTGTGCCGCAGTGAAACTGATTGGAAAAAATTTGATTGCGGCGGTTCGTGAACCGGAGAATAAGACCTATCGTCTGGAGATGGCGTGCGCCTCCGCGATGGCTGGTATTGCATTTTCCAATTCTAAGGGAGGACTCGTTCATGCAATCGCACACGCGCTAGAGACCCTTTGCCAGCTTTCTCACGGGGAGGCAGTGGGAATCGTGCTGCCAAAAGTCATGCGATGGCAGTTGGACAAAGCAGGGGAACAATACGGAGAATTGCTGTGTGATTTTTGCGGCTCGGAGTATTATGCGAAAATCCCGTATTATCAGCGTGGAAAAAAACTAATCGAAGTAATTGAAGAAACGATGAAGCATCTGCATCAGAACTGCGGATTGCCAATCTCCTTAAAAGAAGTCGGGGTTACCAGAAAAAGTCTGCGAAAGGTTGCACAGCTTGCGGTGAACGATGCGGCAATACTGCTGAATCCCAAACCGGTCGGAAAAGAAGCGGTGATGGATATTTTGCTCAGTGCGTTAGCGGAATAAATCAAACGAAAAAACCAACGGACGATTCATAAATCTAATGAATCGTCCGTTGGTTTTTTATTTGCTTGAGAATCATTTCTCGAAAGTTATTCTGACTCCGGCAGGGTATTGGTGCCGCTTTGGCGTTTTGCCTCCATTGCCTGTTCGACCATCATATCTTTGATCTTCATCAAACGAGCCAGATTTCCACGTTCGTTTTCTTCCAGTTTCATGTTGATGTATTTGATGGTTTCCTGCAGGTCAGGGATCTGAACATACTCCAATGCGTTTACACGGCGGCGGGTACGTTCGATTTCCTCCGCAATCATCTGTGCGCTTTTTTCAATCTGTGCTAATTGCAGAAGCTGTGGGAGGATATTTTTTACCGCAGCGATCGAATCATCCAGTTCGCCGGAGGTGAACACAAAACCGTAGGGATAGATGTCGCTGTCAGAGTTTTCGGTAGCACGGAACTCAAAGGAGGGAACGGTGACGCTCATGACGTTGCGTTCGCCCACGGCAAGGTCGATGCTCTGCTTTGGAAGCATCAGGGCTTCTTCGAGCATTTGTGGGCTCATGACCGCGCTTGCAACCACAAAACCACCGTAAATGTCGTTGATCTCCTTTTCGACCTGTTCACGAAGCTCCTTGTTCTGACGGATCAAATCCAGAAACTTTTTCATCAGGTCATCGCGCTTGTCTTTGAGCAGCTTGTGACCGCGAATCGAAGTAGCAAGGCGTTTTTTCAGGCGAGTCATCTCCATACGGGTGGGGTTGACGTTAATCAGTGCCATTTATTCACCCCTCCTTATTGCTCTTTTTTCGGAAGGTATTTTTCAATCATCTCAGGTTTGATACGTTTGAGTTCGCTTACCGGCAAAATAGAGAGCAGCTCCCAGCCGAGGTCGAGGGTTTCCTCAATGGAACGGTTGGTGTAATAGCCTTGGGAAACATAGCGTTTCTCAAACTCATCTGCGAATTTTGCGTACAACAGGTCGGTCTCGGAAAGAGCAGCCTCACCCAGAATACTCATCAGCTCTTTTGCGTCTTTACCACGCGCATAAGCTGCGAACAGCTGGTTCAGCGTACCGGAATGATCCTCACGGGTCTTGCCGACGCCGATACCCTTATCCTTCAGACGGGACAGGGATGGCAGTACGTCGATTGGAGGAGTGATGTTCTTGCGGTACAGCTCACGGGACAGAATGATCTGACCTTCGGTGATGTATCCGGTCAAGTCAGGGATTGGATGGGTCTTATCGTCCTCAGGCATCGACAGAATCGGAATCATGGTGATGGAACCCTCGTAACCAATCTTTCTGCCAGCTCGCTCATACAGAGTAGCAAGGTCGGTGTACAGGTAACCTGGATAACCGCGGCGTCCAGGAACTTCCTTACGCGCAGCGGAAACCTCACGCAGAGCCTCTGCGTAGTTTGTAATATCCGTCATGATGACCAAAACGTGCATTCCTTTTTCAAATGCGAGGTATTCAGCAGCAGTCAGAGCCATACGAGGAGTAGAGATACGCTCGATGGCAGGGTCGTTTGCAAGGTTCATGAACATAACGGTACGGTCGATTGCGCCGGTTTTGGTAAAATCCTGAATGAAGAAGTCGGACTCCTCAAAGGTGATACCGATAGCAGCGAATACAACCGCGAATTTATCGTTTGCGTTCAGTACCTTTGCCTGACGCGCAATCTGGGCAGCCAGCTTTGCGTGCGGCAAACCGGAAGCGGAGAAGATAGGCAGTTTCTGACCACGAACCAGTGTGTTCAGACCGTCGATAGCGGAAACACCGGTTTGAATAAATTCGTTTGGATAGCTTCTTGCGGCTGGGTTCATCGGAACGCCGTTGATGTCGATTCTTGCGTCAGGGATGATTTCCGGACCGCCGTCAATTGGGCGTCCCATGCCGGAAAATACACGTCCGAGCATATCCTCGGATACCGGCAGCTGAAGTCCATGTCCGAAGAAACGTACTTTGCTGTCGCGAAGGTTGATACCGGCGGAGCTTTCAAACAGCTGGACAACCGCGTTGCCGCCGTCTACTTCCAGAACCTTGCAGCGGCGGATCTCACCGCTTGGCAGCTCGATCTCGCCCAGTTCGTCATAAGTAACGCCTTCTACGCCGGATACCATCATCAGAGGACCTGCGACTTCTCTTATGGTGCGATATTCTTTTAACATTATGCAGATACCTCCTCAGAAATGATTTTTGCGACAGATGCTTCAATTTCCGCTAATGTATCCTGGAAATAAGCCTCAAACTGTTCTTCAGGAACATATTTTGCACGGGCAATCTTTTCGGATACCGGCAGAGAAAACAGTTTTTCAACCTTGACGCCGCTGTTCAGTGCATTTTTACACTCTCTGGAGAAGGTCATGATCAGTTTAAGCATTCTGTACTGTTTTGCATTGGAAGTGTAGGTGTCAGAATCGTCGAAAGCGTTCTGCTGCAAGTAGTCCTCACGGATGGAACGTGCAGATTCCAATGTCAGACGGTCAGGAGCGGACAGAGAGTCATAACCGACCAGTTTTACGATTTCCTCAAGTTCTGATTCCTGCTGGAGCAGCATCATGGCGTCGTTGTGCAGATCAGACCATTCGTCGGAAATATTTTTGTCCATCCATTCGCCGATCTGATCCATATACAAAGAATAGGAGGTCAGCCAGTTGATGGCAGGAAAGTGACGTTTGTAAGCAAGCGAGGAATCCAAGCCCCAGAATACCTTGACGATACGCAGGGTTGCCTGTACAACAGGGTCGGAGTTATCACCGCCCGCAGGAGATACAGCGCCGATTGCGGTCAGGGAACCTTCACGGGAGTCGGAACCGTTGCAGATGACACGGCCGGCACGCTCATAGAACTGTGCAAGACGAGAGGTCAGGTAAGCAGGATAACCTTCTTCACCTGGCATTTCCTCCAAACGACCGGACATTTCACGCAGAGCCTCCGCCCAACGGGAAGTGGAGTCAGCCATGATTGCTACCGAGTAACCCATGTCGCGGTAATATTCAGCGATAGTGATGCCGGTATAGATGGAAGCCTCACGAGCAGCAACAGGCATATCGGAGGTGTTTGCAATCAGAACGGTTCTGAACATCAGAGATTCGCCGGTTTTTGGGTCTTTCAGTTCAGGGAACTCGTTTAGTACGTCGGTCATCTCATTGCCTCGCTCGCCGCAGCCGATGTAAACAACGATGTCTACGTCAGACCATTTTGCAAGCTGATGCTGTACAACGGTTTTACCGGAGCCGAAAGGACCTGGAACAGCCGCGGTACCGCCTTTGGAAATCGGGAAGAGGGTATCAATAACGCGCTGACCGGTAATCATCGGGATATCAGGGGAGAGTTTGCGCTGGTATGGACGCTGCACACGGACAGGCCATTTCTGGAGCATACAAACGTCATGGATATTGCCGTTGTTGTCTTTGATTTTGGCAATCGTTTCAGTGATGTTATAGCTGCCGG
>CAMNVW010000133.1 GCA_946563605.1 uncultured Clostridia bacterium
CCTCGAAAAGTTCCCAGTGGGAAGTTTTCGACAGCATAAACTTTTTATTTTGAAGAAAAAGAATCATGGGTTTCACTTCGTGAAACGGTACTGCCGTACCGCAGCACCAAAACGGCTTTGTGCCTCGCACGTTTTTATATTTGTTGTTAGAGTGTTTCGCTTATTTAAACTGGCTTACGCCAGCGCACTCCCGTGCGGCATCATCGAAACAGTACTCTGCCCCTATCATTTTTTGTTTATATTATTTTTATTTTAGGATATTTCGCACTCTGCGGAGTGCGACCAAAGGCGCTGCCTTTGGAAACTGCGAGCTTTTTGAAAAAAGCTCGAGCAAAAACTTTTATTTTTATCAACTTATACAAAACAGCAAACCGCCCTGCGCATATCGCGCAGGGCGGTTTATCATTCTTACAAAATCTTTTTACAGGGAATTATGTACGATCTTGCCGTCGATGATGGTCATGCGGCAAAGACTGAGACTGCTGAATGGATGTCCGTCAAAAATAGCAATATCCGCATCTTTGCCGGCTTCCAGCGAACCGATTCTGTCCTCCAGTCCCAGCGTTTTTGCAGAGTTGATGGTAACGCCTTTGAAGGCAGCTTCTTCACTTAAACCGCGGCGCATCAGCAGACCGACGGTAGCAGGAAGGCTTGCTGTTTGTGAGCCGGTGTCGGCGGTCAGAGAAATGGTCAGTCCTGCATCTGCGAGGATGCCCGGATTTTCCAGCTTCATGTTCCAAATTTCCTGCTTGGATGGCTCCCACAGGTATGGACCGATAGTGCAGCGGACATTTTTCGCCTTCAGCGCGTCCAGAATCTTGAAGCCTTCGGTACAGTGCTCAATGGTGTAGTCCAGATGGAACTCCTCCGCAATACGGATAGCGGTCATGATGTCGTCCGAACGGTGCGCATGAATACGGCAGCGCATCTCACCGCGAACGACCGGTACAAGTGCGTCCAATTTGAAATCAGGTTCCGGTGCTTTGGAAGGATCGGATTCAGCGGCTTTCAGACGGTCAGAATAAACCTTCGCTTTAAAGAGGGTTTCGCGGAACAAAGAAGCGGTTCCCATGCGGGTCATTGGAAGTTTGCGGTCAAGACCGTAGCAGCGTTTTGGATTTTCACCCATTGCAAATTTCATTGGCTCGTGATTTGGAATCACCATTTCGTCAGCGGTTTCCACGTCGCGCAGTTTGATGACAACGCCGCTGCCGCAAACAACGTTTGCAGAGCCAGGCAGGATACATACGGTGGAAAAACCTGCGTTTCGAACTTTCTCGATGGCGTAATCATATGGATTGACAGCGTCAAGCGCACGCACCTGCGGTGTAACAGGGTCGCTCATTTCGTTGCCGTCCGAGGTAGGACCAGGGTAGGTGCTTGGTTCGCCGAAGTTGGAGATATGGGTGTGACAGTCGATGAGTCCCGGAGTGACCCAGCAGCCGGAGGCGTCGATTACCTGTGCGTCCGCTGGGATTTCAAGTTCTGTGCCGACTGCTTTGATTTTATCATTTTCGATTAAAACGGTTCCATTTTCAAGGGTTTTACCTGTGACGGTGACGACCTTACCGTTTGTAATTGCAATCATCTTGTATCTGCTCCTCTCTTACAGGGTGTTTTTATAGATTTCACCATCGATCATAACCAGACGGCACAGGCTTAAACTGTCAAATGGGTTGCCGTCGAAGATGGCGATGTCCGCATCCTTGCCAGCTTCCAGTGAGCCGATGCGGTCTTGGAGGTTGAGCACTGTTGCAGCGTTGATGGTAACGCCCTTGATAGCGTCTTCAAAGGAAAGTCCGTGGCGAATCAGCATACCGATGGTCATTGGCAGAGCCAAGGTCTGGGAGCCGGTGTCGGCGGTCAGGCAAACAGTGATGTTGTCCTCTTTGCTCAAAATGCCTGCGTTTTCCAAGATGCGTCCGTGAATTTCAAATTTGCTTGGAGAGGTCAGATGTGGACCGATGACACAGCGGACGTGTTTTTCATTGAGGACGTCCTTGATTTTGTAACCTTCGGTGCAATGTTCAATGACATAGTCCAGATTGTAGTCCTCTGCGATACCGATAGCGGTCAGGATATCGTCCGAGCGGTGTGCATGGATGCGGCAGCGCATCTCACCGCGGACAACTGGTACAAGCGCGTCCAGCTTAAAGTCAGGCTTAGGTGCCTTGGAAGGGTCGGTTTCAGCGGCGATCAGTGCATCGGAATAATTTTTTGCGTCGTACAAAGCTTCGCGCAGGGTTGCCGCAACGCCCATGCGGGTCATTGGCATCTGTTTGCGGTTGCCATAGTTGCGCTTTGGATTTTCGCCGAAAGCAAATTTCATCTGCTCGCTGCCTTGAATTGCCATTTCCTGTGCGGTGTGACCACGCAGTTTGATCGAAACACCGGTTCCGCCGATGACATTGCCGGAGCCTGGTGTAGAATAGACGGTCGTAAATCCTGCTTCACGCACCGGAACGATGGCGTAATCTTCAGGGTAAACAGCGTCCATTGCGCGCACCTGCGACTGGACAGGGCCGCTCATTTCGTTGCCGTCGTGCATTCCCGGCATCGAGTTCGGCTCATTAAAATTGCAGATATGTGTATGGCAGTCGATGAGACCCGGAGTGACCCAACAGCCGGAGGCGTCGATGATTTGTGTGCCCTCCGGCAGGGAAAGGTCGGTTCCCACTGCCTTGATTTTTCCATTTTCAATCAAAACCGTCGCCGATTCATAGGTTTCGCCGGTTACGGTGATTACTTTGCCGTTAATAATTGCTGTCATGTCGAACTGATTCCTCCTTTGAAAAATCGTACAGCTTTTTTGTTGCAGAATCATCATAGCATAATGAACAGAAAATGTAAATAAATGATAATGATTTCGCAAAATGTAGATTAAACTTTATGTATTTTGCATAAAATTAGGAGTGAAAATTTTGACTTTGGAGATGAAGCATATCTTTTCTCGCTGCGAACATATAGTTTAGAAAAAAGACGGGAGGAATCAAAAATGGGAAATGCAAAATATCCTGCGGCAAGAAAAAGAAAGCAGCCACCGAAAAACAACGACCGTTTTTTTACGATGATCTGCTTTCAGATGGGAATGGCGCTGCTTGCAGTGACAGTATTTTTTGCTGCTGTAAAAATGGGGGAGGACAGCGCTGAAAGCGCAAGGCAGACAGCATGGCTTTTGTGCGGACAGGATTCGGAACAGCTGATCGACATGGAAAATTTAAAAGAAGGATTTTTTAAAGGGAAAGCGGACGATTCTGCGCTAAACGGGGAATCGCAGGGGATTGGCGCATCGCTCAAGGATTTTTGGCAGGGTGGTGCAGAAAGGTTTTTGGAAAGTTTGAGCGATTTTGTTTCGGAGCAGATCATACCGCCGGAAAAATTGCCGACCGTCGGAGAAAGCGGCGCAGGGGGAGCTTTTCCCAAGGAGGAGCTTTTTGCCGCAGTCGAGGGGACAACGCTTGCACCATATCAGTTGACGGCACAAATGTGTTCTCCGGTCAGCGGACTGGTCACCTCTCGGTTTGGCTGGCGCAGTCATCCCATCAGTGAACAGGCGGATTTTCATAAGGGTGTGGATATTGCCGCGGCGATGGGAACACCGGTTTTGGCGGCACTTCCAGGCGTGGTAGAAAAAACGGGTTACTCCGAAAGCTATGGCAATTTTGTGATTCTGCGCCATTCGGACAATCTGCGCACGACCTACAATCATTGCAGTGAGATTTTATCCAAAGAAGGCGAACAAATCGCGCGGGAAGACCGGATCGCTTTGGTGGGCAGTACCGGCATTTCCACAGGGCCGCATCTGCACTTTGAGGTGGAGGTAACAGGACTAAAGGCAGATCCGTTGCTTGCCTTAAAAACACAGCGGTATGAAGCGTTTGCAGCACAGGGAGGAACGGATGAAAAATCAGATTCCGCAGATGAAACTGAGCTTTAGCTTTTTCCTTTGCCTGAGTATTTTCCTGCTGATGGATCGAAGCGGAATCGGCGCAATGTGCCTAATGGCGGCTTTGCTGCATGAGCTGGGGCATTTTGCGGCATTGGCGGCATTTCATGTAAAGACGCTGAGCGTCAGATTCTGTCCATTTGGAATCCGCATTGAGCGTGAGGAAACCCATTCGCTTTTGTCGGAGCTGGTCATCAATCTGGCAGGACCGGTTACCAATATTATCATGGCAGGGTTGTTTGCGCTCATGGGAAAAATGCCGTTTTCCGCGGTCAACTGTGCGTTGGGAATCTTTCATCTTTGTCCGCTGCCGATGTTGGATGGCGGTCAGGCACTGGCTTGTCTGCTACAAAAGCTTTTTCCACTGCGAACCGCCGAAAGGATTGGGACGATTATGGAAACGGCGATTTTTGTGCTGATTTTGACACAAGCGTTCCGACTGCTCAAAAACGGTGCAAATTTTACGCTGTTGCTGCTGCTGGCAGGGCTTGCGCTGATGATTTTGTTTGGACAAAACAAGAGCGGCAAAACAAAAAAGCTGTGAGAAGGAAATTTTTCCATTTCTCACAGCTTTTTATGTTGTGTCGATTTAGATTTTCTTGACTGTCAAAACCTTGAGCACATCAACGGCGCCCTGAATATCCTTCACACGATCGTTGATTTCATTGACGCTCTGGAATTTTTCCAGTGTGTTGCGCTGACCGTCAAACAGCT
>CAMNVW010000134.1 GCA_946563605.1 uncultured Clostridia bacterium
AGTTCGTTGCAAGCAACGAACTTCGCTTTCCCCCACCGAAGCCTTAAATATTGCTCATCGGCTGGTAGTATCGGGGGAGTCGAGAGGGGGAACACCCTCTCTGCCGGAAATCCAAAAACCAGGAGGTTTTTGGCGAATCTTTGGTGACTTTCTTTTCGCAAGAAAGTCACCGCGGGTTCGGGCTGCGTAAGCCCGAAATTTAAGGAGCAAGGGGGAGAATCCCCCTTATAGTTTCTCGGTTTGATGAAACCGAAACAGAAGTTGTAGAAGCTAGGGAAAATGGAGGAAGGAATGGATATTCGATTATCACAGCCGTTGCTCATGGATGGAGCGACGGCAACCAATCTGCTGCTGGACGGGATGCCGCAGTACAGCTGTCCGGTCACTTGGATGCTCGAAAATCCCGACAAGGTGCGCCGGCTGCACAAGCAGTTTTTGCAGTCGGGCAGCCGCATCATCTGCACGCCGACAGCACAGGCAAACACTGTGCTGCTCGAAAAGTGGAACCTACAGCAGCAGGTGGAAAATTATAATGAGCAGCTTGCCAGACTGACCGTGGAAACCTGTCGGGAATTTGACCCGTCGGTGCTGGTGGCAGGGGTGGTGTCCCCATTGCCGATTCAGGCGCAGCCGTTCGGTGATACGCCGTTTTTTGAGCTGGTGGATATTTACGCACATCAGGCGTTTGCGCTCCAAAAAGGCGGCGTTGATCTGCTGATTGCCGATACCATGAATACCCTTTCCCAAAGCCGTGCAGCGATTCTGGGCTGCCGTCAGACCGGACTGCCTGTCATGGTGACGATGAATGTTGAGGAGGACGGCGAAACCTGCATGGGCAGCGACCTTGTTTCCGCACTGATTGTCTGTCAGAAATTGGGTGCGGCGGCATTTGGCTTGTCCTGCTGTGACCGTCCCGAAAAGCTGTATCGACATATTGAGGAAATCGCACCCTATGCGTGCGTTCCCATCGTTGTCCGCCCCAGAGCAGGGGAAAATTTTGACAGCCTGCTTTCTCCACAGGAGATGGCGCAGCAAATGCGCGGACTTTTACAGCGCGGCGCAACGATTGCAGGCGGCTGCTGCTACACCACACCTGAACACATTCGGGAATTGGGCAACCTTATGCAGAACTTTGCGTTTGACAGCGTGAAGATAGAAAAAGAGGACAGCTCCACCCTTTTGATGGCAGGGGCAACAGAGCCTTATTTTCTGGATGAGTTTTTTGAACAGTCCGACCCCATCTATTGCCGCAGAGATATGTCCGACGAACTGTTGGAGCTGGAGGACAGCGGAGCAGATGTAGTGACGGTGTGCATTGAAACATTGGATGACGCATACTTCTTTGCGCTCAACGCCTATATGCTGCATATGCCGGTGTCCTTCCTTTCGGACAGCGAGGAAGCCTTGGAGATGGCGCTGCTGCTGTATAACGGCTGCGCATTTGTGGATGCAAGAAGCGGCATCGACGAAGAAATCCTGCAATCGCTGGCAAAAGGATACGGCGCGATTTTAAGATAAAGCACAAAAAAATAAAAGAGGCAAAACATCCGTCAAAAACTGCCGCATGAAACACGGCACTCAAGTGCAGAAAAGAAAATAGCAGAAAATAAAACAGCCCTCGGCAAACGACATTCGTTTGCTGAGGGCTGTTTGTTTTTGCAGAAAGGAAAAAATTTACTGGAAGGTGTATTCGGAGCGCGAGGTAACAGTCGGGTAATCGTCAATAATTTCGGTCTGTTCCCATGCAAGCACCTCTAAATTGCCCTGCGCGTCCAACTGAAGATACGACTGCACAGTGCCGTAAATTTCCTGCTGATACAGCTTGTTCAAAGCCGCAGAAGAATAGGTGGCTTCGATGAGATAATGTCCATCCTCCACCGTCAGCGTTAAATCCGAGAAATTCTCAAGGGCGAATCCCTCCATCAGCAGCGGCGACTGAAGCCAGTCCAGCGTTTCGCGGTATTGCGCATAGGTGGCGTAGGTTTCGGTTGTGCCCTGACCGTAGTTATAGTTGGACTGCATCGTTTCAGCGACCTTCATGCTGGCACTGACAGCCGCGTTTTTATTGAGGTAGCCGTTTTCATCGTAGGCGTTGTTTATATCGAACTTCAATTCGTACACGCCTTCCGTGCCGTCAAAATTGAGGCGGTAAACCGAGAGTGTCCCTTTTTTGCGGGAGAAATTTTGCTCGATGACATTCTTGAACACCGCATACAGACGGGTATCCAGCTTGTTCGGATTGTTTTTGAGCTCCTTTTCGGGGCGGGTCTGCAGTTCCTGCGGCAGATTGAGGATAGAAGGCTGCATCGGCTGGGAATGAGGCTGCTGTGTAGTTTCATCCACCGGCTTTTCCGATGACGAATCGTCTTTGGAAGGTGTGGTGACAGCAGGGGAATCGGCAGGAGAAACATCGTCCTTTTTCTCAAAAAGTTTATCCGGTTCTTTGGCAGGGTCGGTATCGTCCGTTTCTGTTTTTTCTGGTGTGGTTTTGTCCTCATCGGGGAGAGCGTCAGGGGAAGCAAGCTCCAATTCGACATCAGACTGTACAGGGTCTGCGTTTTTTTGGTCGCGGCTGCATCCTGTCAGCGCAAGCGTGCAGACCAAAACGGCAATCAGACTAAAAAGTGCTGCATTTATTTTCATGGTATGTCCTCCATTGGTTCAAGGGTATGTTCGGTTAACTTTATTTTAACATAGTTTTGGGGAATGAGAAAGGCTTTGCAGGGCAGCTGTAAAATTTTCCCTCTACTCATAAGGTGTCTGTTTTTAGCGAAAATCTTCCCATGTGAAAAAAATTTGCAAAGAAAAAAATCGGCAGACAGTTTTCCCGAAATTTTGCGCCCGAAAGGGAGTAAGATGAAGTTGTACCCAAAAAGGCGGACGATTCAGCGGCGAAACGGAGGGAACAAAAAGCGATGGCTGTTGAAATACAGATCAAGGAGGACACCGTCAGGGCATATCTGTCGGGAGAATTGGACCACCACAGTGCGGTGGGGATTCGGGAGAAAATTGACGAAAGCGTGATGCAATCGAAACCCCAGCAGCTGATTTTGGATTTTGCGATGGTAACTTTTATGGATTCCTCCGGTATTGGACTGGTGATGGGACGCTTTCGGTTGATGCAGGAAATGGGCGGCAAGGTGATTCTGCAAAATCTTCCGGCACCCATCCGAAAGGTGATGAAGCTGGCAGGTTTGGACAAGCTGGCGGAATTTTTGTAAGAGTTTTCCAAAGGATAAACATTGGATGGTGGAAAAAAGTTTGTAGAGCTTTGAAAAAAGAATACGCAAAAGTTTTCCCCAACCCTAACCACACGTCGTGGAAAATTTATGACGAAGAAAAAACGGCTTACAAAATCAGTTTTCCAAAATTCCAACCGAAACTTGTGGAAAAAATCCACCGAGAAAATAAAAAAAGTCAATGCTCCCAATGGAGGTTTTGTGATGAAAGCAAGTAATACAATGCGTCTTTGCTTTGACTCGCGGTCGGCGAACGAGTCGTTTGCAAGAACCGCAGTAGCGGCTTTCCTGTGCGGTTTAGACCCTACCGTGGAGGAGCTGACCGACGTAAAAACAGCGGTTTCCGAGGCAGTGACCAACTGCATTGTGCATGGTTATCGGGAAAAAATAGACAAGGTGTACATAACAGCGAATATCTATTCGGACAATCGGATCGTTATCAAAATCAAGGACAAGGGATGCGGCATCGCGGACGTTAAAAAAGCGATGGAGCCTTTATTTACCACCGCTCCTGAAGAAGAACGTGCAGGGCTGGGATTTGCTGTCATGGAAAGCCTGATGGACAAGGTGAAGGTTTTCTCCCAGCCTGGAAAAGGCACAACGGTCACGCTGGAAAAGCAGATTGTCTCCAAAGGAGAAGACTATGTACACAACAGCCGAAGCTGACCGCAGTAAGATCATAGAGGACAATATAGGTTTAGTACACGCCTGCGCCCATAAATTTAAGGGCAAGGGCATCGAATATGACGATTTGTTTCAGGCAGGCTGCATGGGATTGGTCAAGGCGACCGACGCTTTTGATACCGAACGCGGCGTGCGGTTTTCCACCTACGCTGTGCCGGTCATTTTAGGCGAGATGCGGCGGTTGTTTCGGGACGGAGGAACCGTCAAGGTCAGCCGCGGTCTGAAAGAACTGTCGATGAAGGTGGTTCGCCAGCGGGAATCCTTTTCCAAAACAAACGGAAGAGAGCCGACCGTCAGCGAATTGGCAGAGCTTTTGCAGGTCAGCGAGGAATCGGTGGTGGAAGCACTGGGAGCCAGTGCGCCGCCGGTTTCGCTGACAAGTGAGGAGGACAGCTCGGAGCTGGATCTGCCGGTATCCTCGCCGGAGGAGCAGCTATCGGATATTATCTCATTAAAACAGATGCTTTCCCAGCTGGAGGAAAGAGATCAAAAGCTGATACAGCTGCGCTATTTCCAGAATATGACGCAGGTGAACGCTGCAAAGCAGCTCAACATGACGCAGGTGCAGGTTTCACGCCGCGAAAAAAAGATCCTGCTTTGGCTGCGCGGACACCTGATATAAAAATAACTTATCTTACGATAAAGACATCTTCGTTGCCGGCGAAGGTTTTGCATCCACCTTTGCCGGCAGTCAACATACAAGCCAAATCGT
>CAMNVW010000135.1 GCA_946563605.1 uncultured Clostridia bacterium
TTAAAATCGGACAGACCGTTGTTGACTGCGGTGATGGATTCCAAGTCCAGATGGTTGGTCGGCTGGTCGAGAATCAGCACGTTCGAGCCGAACAGCATCATGCGCGACAGCATACAGCGAACCTTTTCGCCGCCGGAGAGAACCTGTACCGGCTTGTAAACGTCGTCGCCGGAGAACAGCATCCTGCCCAAAAATCCGCGCAGGTAGGTTTCGGTGATGTCCTTGGAATACTGCGACAGCCATTGCAGGATGGACAGCTCGCAGTCGTTAAAATAGGCGGAGTTGTCCTTCGGGAAGTAGGAACGAGAGGTGCTGACGCCCCATTTGACCGAGCCGCTGTCCGGTTCCAGTTCCTCCGCAAGAATCTGCATCATGGCAGTCTGCGCGATTTCGTTGTCGGAGATGAAGGCGATCTTATCGCCCTTGGAAACGGTGAAGCTGACATCGTTGAGCACCTTGACGCCGTCAACGGTCTTGCTCACGCGGTCTATGGTCAGCACGTCCTTGCCGATTTCCCTGTCCATCGTGAAGCCGACATAAGGATATTTTCTTGAGGATGCAGGCAGTTCTTCCACCGAGAGCTTGTCAATCAGCTTGCGGCGGGAGGTCGCCTGTTTGGATTTGGACTTGTTCGCTGCAAAACGCGCGATAAAGTTTTGCAGCTCCTTAATCTTTTCGTCCGCTTTGCGCTTCTGGTCAGCCATCATGCGCTGCATCAGGCGGCTGGATTCATACCAGAAGTCGTAGTTGCCGACGTACATTTTGATTTTGTTGTAGTCAATGTCAACGATGTGTGTGCAGACATTGTTGAGAAAGTGACGGTCGTGTGAAACAATGATGACGGTGCCGATGTAGTCCATCAAAAATTCTTCCAGCCAGGAGATGGACGCCAAGTCCAGATGGTTGGTCGGCTCGTCGAGCAGAATAATTTCCGGCTGACCGAACAGCGCCTGCGCAAGCAGGATCTTGACCTTTTCCTTGTCGCCGAGGGTGCTCATCTGCTCGTACAGCAGGTTCTGGTCTAAACCCAGACCCTTGAGCAGCTTGCTGATCTCTGTTTCGATTTCCCAGCCGTTGAGCTCGGCAAATTCCGCCTCCAGCTGTGCGGCAAGCTCGCCGTCCTCGTCGGTGAAATCTTCCTTATTATATAAGGCGTCCTTTTGCAGCATGATTTCATACAAGCGCGGGTTGCCCTGGATGATGGTGTCCAGCACCGAGAAGCTGTCGTAGGCAAAGTGGTCCTGTTTGAGCACCGACATACGCTCGCCGTCGGGAATCTCGACCGAGCCGGTGGAAGGCTCCAGTTCGCCGGAAAGAATCTTTAAGAAGGTGGATTTTCCGGCGCCGTTTGCACCGATGACACCGTAGCAGTTGCCGGCGTTAAAAAGCAGGTTGACGTCTGAGAACAGCTTTTGTCCGCTGAAATCCAGACTGACGTTGTTTACTGTGATCATCTTGATTCTCCATTCTATGATTGGTCAAACCGAGTATACCATACAAGCATGATTTTGTAAACCGTTATCAAAAAAGCGGAAAATGCGGCTCAAAAAGATGGCAAAGGCAAAGAGAAAGGTATAAATTTCCTCTTTGCAGGGAAAATATAAAATAAGGGCTTGCAAAAGCGAAAAGAATATGTTAAATTATAAGAGAAGTCTAGGCAACGCAGCAGCCCGATGGCTTCAAAGTTGGCATTCAACGAAGCGCAGGGCTGTAAAAGAACGATTGTAAAGGAAAGAGTGGGGTCACCCGCTCTTTTATTTTTGTAAGGGGCATACAAGTGTGATATCCCTGCAAAAAAATATACGGAAAGGAAGGAATGGCTTTTGGCAACATCGAAAAAACCAAACACCGTAGAGGTCGTCACCGCATTAGCAGAACCTGTCGTTAAGGAAATGGGACTGGAACTTTGGGACGTCCGCTTTGAAAAGGAGGGCGCTTCGTGGTATCTGCGCCTGTTTATTGATAAGGAAGGCGGCGTCACGATCGACGACTGCGAGAATTTAAGCAGAGCGTTTGACAAGATTCTGGATGAAGCTGACCCAATCAGCCAGTCGTACTATTTTGAGGTTTCTTCGCCCGGCATTGGCAGGGACCTTGTGCGCCCATGGCATTTTCAGCGGTATTTGGGACAGGATGTCGAGGTCAAGCTGATCCGTCCGATGCAGGATGAAGGGCATAAGAATCTGCGTGAGTTCGTCGGCACCCTCACAAGGTGTGACGACCAGAACGTAACGGTGCTCTTTGACGGAACAGAACTGTCCTTTCCCAAAAAGGACGCGGCATACATCCGCCTGTATGAAGACATTGATTGGAAGAAGGCAAAAATCTAACCAAAGGATTTTGCCGTTTTGAGTGATAACAGGAGGCAGTAAAAGTGAACGTAATGAACAGTGAATTTTTTGAAGCGCTGGCTTCATTGGAAAAGGAAAGAGGCATTCCGGTCGATTATCTGATTGAGAAGATCAGCAACGCCATCGCCATCGCCATCAAGAGGGATATGGGCGGCAGCGACAACACCATCGTAGACATCGACCCTGCGAAAAACCGCTTTTATGTGGCGATCCGCAAGAATGTCGTAGAGGAAGTAACAGACCCTGAAACCGAGATCACCCTTGCAGAGGCTTCCAAATACAGCAAGGTAGCGCACGTCGGCGGCGTGGTGGAGATTCCGCTGGAAACCAAACAGTTCGGACGCATCGCGGCACAGTCTGCAAAACACGTCATCCGTCAGGGCATCAGCGAAGCAGAAAAGGGTCAGCTGGTGCAGAGATATCAGGACAAGAAATTTGAAATCGTTTCGGTGCCGATCCTCAAAATCGACGAGGTAAAGGGCAACGCGACCGTTGAAATCGACAAGACCGAAGCCATCCTTCCAAAGAGCGAGCAGGTGCCAGGCGAGGAACTCAAAGAGGGTCAGCGCGTCATGGTTTATGTTGTGGATGTGCTCACCAGCGGCAAAAATCCAAAGCTGATGCTTTCGCGTACCCATCCGGGACTCATCAAACGCCTGTTTGAGATGCACACACCGGAAATCAAGGACGGCACCGTTGAAATCAAGGCGGTTTCCCGTGAGGCAGGTTCCAGAACCAAGATCGCCGTTTGGAGCAAGGACGAAAACGTAGACGCGGTCGGCGCCTGCATCGGTCCAAAGGGCAGCCGTGTTTCCGCTATCGTAGAGGAGCTCGGCGGCGAAAAGATCGACGTTATCAAGTACAGCGAAAAACCGGAAGAGCTGATTGCGGCAGCGCTGTCCCCGTCGGAGGTTTCCCAGATCCTCATCGACCCGACAGGCGCAAAAGCGTGCAAGGCAATCGTTCCGGACAGCCAGCTTTCTCTGGCAATCGGCAACAAGGGACAGAACGTTCGTCTGGCGGCAAGACTGACCGGCTGGAAAATCGACATCGGTCCTCAAAGTCAGGCGGAAGAAATCGTGGAAGAGTACGAAAGACTCAAAGCGGAAACACAGGCACAGATCGACAAAGCGGTTGAGGATTTGTTCAGCGACGACGAGTTCTAAGAGAAAGTAAGGAGGCGGCAGCATGGAGGCAAAGCCAGCAAAAAAAATGCCGGTGCGGATGTGTACCGGATGCCGTGAGCACAAGCTCAAAAAGGAATTGATCCGTGTGGTCAGATCGCCGCAGGGTGAGATCAGCATTGATTTTACCGGAAAGAAATCCGGCAGGGGCGCGTATCTGTGTGCGGACCCCAAGTGCCTGATGAAAGCCCGCAAAACCAAACAGCTGGAACGGGCGCTGGAAACTGCCATTCCGGACGAGGTATATGAAAAGCTGGAACAGCAGCTGCTGGCGGAACATTAAAAAATCAATGAGCATATAAAAGCGCTGCGGAAAGGAGGAAACACAATGACGCAGAAGTTAGGACAAAAACAGGAGCTTTCCACCCTTTCGCTTGCAAGACGCGCAGGCAAGCTGATCCTTGGCTTTGATAAGGTGAAGGAGGAGATGGAGGCAGGTCATGTTGAAGGACTGTTTTACAGCTCCGACCTTTCCGAGAAAAGCCGCAAGGAACTGTGCTTTATCGCACAAAAGCATCAGCTTGAACCGATGATGCTGGATATTACAATGGATGAGATGCTCCATGCGTGCGGGAAACGTTCGGGAGTGATCGCGCTTGCTGACAAGGGCTTTGCAAAGAAAATCGCTTCCTATGCAAAACCGTCCGCAGCGCCGCAGCCACAGAATGGAGATCATAATGATCTTTAGCAGGAAAGATATATTCCTCAGATAAAGGAGGTCGAAAGCTTTCATGATAAATGATAAGTACAAACTCAGCGAGGTTGCAAAGGATCTGAATGTGCAGATGAAGGACGTTGCTGAACTTTTGGAACAGCATTTTCCAGGGGAGAAGAAACGTACAACAGCCTTGACAAAGGAAGAATTAAACTTTATCTTTGAAACGTATACCCAAAAGACGCAGACAGATGATCTCAGCAGCTATTACGCATATAAAGAAAAATCGCAGCCGCCGAAGCCGGAAGAAAAACCGGTGAAAAAGACAGCGGCAAAACCGGCTGACAAAGCGCCGAAAGCGGCAAAGGAGAAAGAAGCAGCTCCGGCAAAAGCAGAACAGCCGAAAGATACCGAGGTAATCGAAAAGAAAGAAGCAGCTCCGG